>JAEWGS010000100.1 GCA_023388205.1 Bacillota bacterium | reverse complement strand
ATACACAGTATTTCTATACTTGGGTAGATCAGGGGCGGCTTCGCTTTTCTCATCAAAAAGCCTTACTCAACATTCTTCAGATCGGCTTGCCCATCTTTTTGGCGGGCGCTTTGGCCATGCTCTCACTTCCACTCTTTGGCTACCATGATCTTTTTAGCCCCTTCTTGCGCGGCATTATGGACGACTTCAGCAACAGCTTGCCGCAAAATTTTGACAACAACCTGAAGATCAATCGTTTCAGTCTCGAACGCAGTGGTTTTTACGGAATGACCGCTCGCCTGGGCGGTCCAGTTAAGCTTTCGGATGAAATTGTCATGTCCGTCAAAGGTTTAAGCAAAGAACTCCTCGTCGGCGGCCGTTACACCCAATATATTAATGGTCGCTGGACCAGTGATCACTCCGCAGCTTATTTCCGTTACGGTTCCCCCTTTGCCGAAGCCAAACAGGAACAAAATCGTGTCTTTTCTTCAGCGACGCCTTGGTATCAAGGGGTCTCTTCCGCTCTTCAAAGTTTGTCCAAAACCTACGATTATCAAATCACGCCGCTCAATAATGACACGCAATCTATTTTTCTGATCGGGCGCCCTGAGCAGGTGCTCTTTCCCCGTGAAAACGACCAATTGCTTTTTTATAACCGAACCGGTTCACTTTATGCTCAAGAAGTCATTCCGGTGAATAGTCACTACCGCGTTCAGTCCAAAAGAGAACTGCCTGTGCTCGAAGAACAGTCCTACAGCACGCTGATGGATCTTATGCCCGACGACGGAAGCCCTTTGAATTACGGGGATGAACGCCAATATGTCTATTCGACTTTTTTACAATTACCAGATCTTCCCGAATATCAAGAAGGTGGACAAGTCTACGAAGAGGCTCAAACTGTCACTTCCGGAGCGAGGAACAAGCTCGAGCGGGTGCTCAAACTGCGCAACTATCTGACCTCTGCGGCCTTCACCTACACCCTCTCCCCTTCTGCGATTCCCGAAGGTTACGATATGACGGCCTATTTCTTGGATCACCCTGAGGGCTACTGCGTTTACTTTGCAACTGCGATGACCCTCATGAGCAGAAGTCTTGGGATTCCCGCGCGCTACGTCGAAGGCTATCGCGTTCCCGATGGGCAAGGCCATGCCGATATCACCGTCCGCCAGAATAACGCCCATGCCTGGACAGAAGTTTATATTGATGAGCTCGGCTGGATTACCGTCGACGCGACGCCCGGACATGGGAATGATGAAATTAACCCTTCCGAAGATCAAACGAGCACATCTTCTCAAGAGGCTTCGTCTGAACCCAAATCCACAACGACACCGAAGACGAGCCAGCGCAATCAAAGGCCCTCCGCGCCGACACTGCCCAGCGACCAGCCCAGTAGCACACCGTCTCAACCGGATGCACCCAAGGGCGCTTTGGCACCTTACCTCTTCTTAATTCTATTCTTGTTCCTCCTGATTCTTGCTATCGTCTTGCTCATCTACTGGCGCATCAAAGTGGCCCAAAAACGCCTCCTGAGAGCGCATGATGTCAGCTTACTCGAAAGCCATCAAGCCAGAGCGACCTTACTTTGGATCTGGGATCAGCTGCGACAAATTCTTTATCTCATGCCCCATGAAGCAAATCATGCGTCTAGCTTAGATGAAGCCCAAACGAAAAAATCCCTCGGCTTCAAAGACGCTCACGCAGCCGATCAAAATCCCTTTGCGGGTCTCGACAAAGAGCTTCAAGCGCTCCTTTATCCGCTGTCACTCAATCCGTCCATTCTGCAGGCTTTATCCAGAGGACTCAATGCAGTTCAGGCGGCTCACTTTTCAAACGAGCCGATCCAGTCCAAGGAGCTCAAGGATCTGTTCGCACTCTTTGCCGCCCTCGAAAAAACCTTAGAAGATAAGCTTTCGCCTTTGGCCTACCTCTTCTTACGTCAGCTTTGGCTCAAGGATCCTGATCAACAAATTAAAAAGCGCGAATCGAAAACAACGATCGAAGCGCCCAAAACAAAGGACAGCTCACAAGAGACATCCGATCAGTAATTCAGGCTGAGTCTTCACCCGAAAAAGCCCGCTGTCGCGGGCTTTTTCTCTTGCCTAAGGATTTGAGGTGCCCGCATTGATCTGAATGTTCCGTCATTCTCTCGAAGCGAAGCCGCCCTCTTTTGGGCTGAAGCTGCCGCCCTCAATACAGGCACCTCAAATCCTCAATACAGGCGCCTCAGGGGACGGAAGATCGAAAGCACGCGCAGCCAAACAGCTTTTGCACCCTTTGCATCCATCTCTGGGTCTTTCATCGCCTCAGGCAAAGCTTTTGTGGTATTCAGCCAACTGTCCAAAGCTTTTTGAAACTGAAGATATAGGGCTTCACTTCGCACAAACAGCATGAGCTCCGTGTTGATATAAATGGCGCGCCCATCTAAATTCAAAGAACCGATCCCCACCAAATCATCGCCGATCAAAAGGGCCTTTGTGTGGCGAGAAGGTGCGAGGCTTTGCTCTTTGATCTGAACGCCCGCCGCGTTCAAGCGCGAGCGCTCAAATTGATAATCCGAAAGCGCGGGCAAGTTTGCTCCTGTTTTTAAGCTGTTCGTCACAAGCTGTAAGTCTTTTCGCGAAAACACCTGCATCAGCTCATCTTCCAACACGATATAAGGAGTCAACCAACTCGTTTTCCCTTCGCGACTCGCTTCAAGGCAAAGGCTCAATAGCTCAGGCGGCTTGATCTCATTTTGAGCCGAAGTGAAAAAAATCTGCGCGGCTTCAATGGGCATCAGATCCGCTTCAAGATCAGGCAAGCTGCGCATTTTTGCATTCAAGCGCGCCTCGGCCGCCATCTTCTTTTTGCGATCAGGCGGAAAAATCGCGCGGGGTCTTTTGGAAAAAGAGTGCAACTCATCTGCCCTCTGATGGGCCGCTTCCACAAGCGCGCAGGGCCTTTGACTCACAATCAACAGTTCAAGATCTTCGCCATCTCCTTCTTGACTCAAGAAAATATGCCGCAAATTTCGCCCGCCACAAAGCAAATATCGCCCGTCAACAGCGAGATATTTTTCATGCATGCGAAACTGAAAATGAAAGGGATCTAGGAGATTTACAGGATTGTAAAAACGAAGTTCAATCCCCTCTTGTTCTAGGAGGGCACCCAACCAAAACGATCGATACAAACGAGACGCCGCCGCGAAGCCGTCCAAAGTCATTCTCACCTTGACCTTGCGCTGAGCCGCCTGAATGAGCGCCGCATAAATGAGGCTACTTTCCTCACTGGTATCTGCGTCATAGACGGTCAAATCGATCTTTTCTTGCGCCGAGCTAATCATTTTGAGGCGAATCGCCAAAGCCTCCTCATTATGAAAGAGCCAGCGGCCCCTGAGTTGAGCTTTCTTTTCAGCACTCAAATCAGCACTTAAGTCAGAACTTGAGTCAGCACGCAAAGGCGTTTTTTCTGAAGCAGAATCCTTAACGTCTTGGTCTTTGGGCATTTTAAGTGCACTCGCTTGCCAGCGTTCTCTCGCCTCTAAGACCTGCGCCTCATAAGCAGGTGGGGTCACCGCCGTAACAGAAAGAATCGATATCCCTGCGTAGGTGACAAAGTAAAGCAGCAAAAGCAA
>JAEWGS010000063.1 GCA_023388205.1 Bacillota bacterium | reverse complement strand
ATCAACTAGAAGCAAATATTTATCGCTTTGTGGAAGACCATCCGGATGCTTTAGAATAGGCAAGCTTACGTGAGATCTAAAAAAGCCGTTCCTCGAACGGCTTTTTTTAGAATTAATGCGTCATTTTTTAGAATTAATGCGTCATTTTGAGTTGTTATTTAAAAGTTCAAAAACGATGGCATTACAGACTGATTTCGCCATAGTAGGCTTTTCACGCTGGCTTATTACACTAGGTCATTACTCTGGGTCATGCTCTGAATCTTTCTTATATTTTCGCGCTCGCTTTTGTCTTAACCACGCTTCAACCTTCGCTTCAGCACCCAAGTCTCCGGGCTCATAAAAAATCTGGTCTTTCAACGCATCAGGTAAATAATCTTGTTTCACAATATGTCCCGGAAAATCATGTGGGTACTTGTAGCCCAGGCTATAGCCTAGCTTGGTCGCCATATCTTCTATCGGCGCATTTCTGAGGTGCAAAGGCACTTGAACAGCCTGCCCTTCTTTCACCGTCTTAAGCGCAAGATCCATCGCTTTGTAGCTGCTGTTGGACTTGGGTGAAACGGCGACGGTCACGCAAGCTTGAGCCAAAATAATTCTTGCTTCTGGCATTCCTACAGCGTGCACGGCCTGCCAAGCGCTCACAGCCAAAATCAGAGCTTGTGGATTGGCCATACCAACATCTTCGGACGCACAAATCACAATTCGCCGAGCCAAAAATTCAGGATCTTCCCCTCCATAAAGCGCTTTCGCAAGCCAATAAAGTGCTGCATCCGGATCCGACCCTCTCATCGATTTAATCAAGGCCGATACAATGTCATAATGTTCCTCACCTTTTGCATCGTAAGGAATACTTCGCTCTTGTAAGCTTTTTTGTATTGAAGAAAGGTCGAGCCGCATGCGCCCTTTCTCGTCTGGATCACTCATTAAAACAGCCAGTTCCAAGCTCGTCAAAGCAAGTCTCGCATCTCCGTTTGAGCGCCTTACGATCCATTCTAAAGCCTCTGGATCCGCATCAATATTCAGATGCCCCAGCCCTTTTTCACTTGTTAAAGCCCGTTCCAAAAGCTGATATAGCTCCTCGTTTTCAAGCGGCTCAAGCTTAAAGACATTTGCGCGAGAAATCAGCGCCTTATTAACTTCAAAGTAAGGATTTTCCGTTGTCGCACCAATCAAAATTAAAGTGCCATCTTCAACGTAAGGCAAAAGGGCATCCTGCTGCGCCTTATTGAAACGATGAATCTCATCGATAAAGACCACTGTGCGTTGGCGTCGCATCAAAGGGCTCTTAGCCTCTTCGACAATTTTCTTGATATCTGAGACACCTGCACTCACGGCGTTTAGGCGGACAAAGTGAGCCTGGCATTGCTCCGCGATCACTTGGGCGATTGAGCTTTTGCCTGTTCCGGGTGGTCCAAACAAAATCATTGATTGCAGCTGGTCTTTTTCAATCATGCGCCGCAAGGGCTTCCCCGGAGCGACGAGATGCTTTTGCCCTACATATTCATCTAAATGCTCCGGTCTCATACGATAGGCCAAAGGCGCTTTTAAGTCAGGCATACAATCTCCTCAAGAATTATAAAGAGGGCGCCGGGCACCCTCTTACATCAACAAGACAAACACTTGAACTTAAGATGCATCTCACATCATGAGCTCTTACGTTTTGATTTTATGCTTCGTTCAAATCTACGCTCGATGTTTTAAGCGGATATGCTTCACAAAGCGCATAAGTTTTTTGTCGAATCTCGTCACGCTTCTCTTCAAAGTGGAAAATACAGTCAGCGATCATGTGTGCAATCTCCGCGGCATCTTTTTCAACCAGGCCACGGCTTGTCAAAGCGGGCGTCCCCACACGAAGTCCAGACGTCACGAAGGGTTTCGCTTCATCATAGGGAATCGTATTTTTGTTTGCCGTCAGGCCAACCAAATCGAGACGCTCTTGCAATGTTTTACCGGTTACACCCGTTTCAGATAGATCTAAGAGCAGCAAGTGATTATCGCTTCCCCCCGTCACCATCTTCACGCCACGCTGTCTAAACACCTCTTCCATCGCTTTGCAATTCTTAATCACCTGTTCAGCGTAATGCTTAAACTCAGGCTTGAGAGCCTCGCCAAAAGCTACCGCCTTCGCCGCGATAACATGCATCAAAGGGCCGCCCTGAATCCCTGGGAAGACCGCAGAATTGATCTTCTTCGCATGTTCTTCCTTGCAAAGAATAATGCCGCCTCTGGGGCCTCTCAAAGTCTTATGTGTCGTACTCGTGACAACGTCCGCGTAAGGCACTGGAGACGGATGCAAACCTGCCGCCACAAGACCTGCGATGTGCGCCATATCGACAAAAAGATAAGCGCCCACTTCATCCGCAATCTCTCTCATCTTCGCCCAGTCAATAAAACGAGGATAAGCGCTGGCACCGCCGACAATCATACGCGGTTTCACTTCATGAGCCACACGACGCATTTCTTCATAGTCCAAGCGCTGTGTTTCACGATCCACATGATAAAAATGAGCTTCAAGCCACTTACCAGAAACATTGAGGTGCATCCCGTGCGTCAAATGTCCACCTTGATCTAAGGCGAGCCCCAAAATTTTATCTCCAGGCTCCAAAAGCGCAAAGTAAACGGCCGTATTCGCCGATGCACCCGAATGGGGTTGCACGTTAGCGTGTTCGGCTCCAAAAAGCTGTTTCAATCGATCAATGGCCAATTGCTCTGCCACATCGACAGCCTCGCAGCCGCCGTAATAGCGTTTGTTCGGATAACCCTCCGCATATTTATTCGTCAATACCGAGCCTTGAGCTTCCAGAACCGCCTCACTGACGATATTTTCTGAGGCAATCAGTTCAAGCGACTCTTGTTGACGCTTCGATTCAGCCATTAGGGCTTCGTAGAGCTCCGGATCAGATACCGCGACATGCGCATAGCGTTTCATGATTTCCTCCCATTGATCGGATCAAACAGATCTGTGTTTCAAACATTCTACAACGAAAGACAAAAAAATGCCCTTGTTTTATGTTTTTTGCCCAATTTTTCGCCAAAATCTTCGCGGTTAAACTGTGGCGGCAAAATCTGTGACAGCAGAAAGCCGATGTGGCGCAGCTTCAGGCATTCCCCTAAGCTTTTTCTTCCACTGTCGTTTCTTCCATTTTCGTTTCACTTTGACGCATCGCACGCGGCACATATGGATCCACACGATGGGGTCTTACCAAAAAAGTTTCAATGCGAGATAAGCCCATACGTGTGAGCGCTTCGATGTCCAAATCTTTCTCCGCTTTTTTGGCTAGATCAAGTTTTGGGCGCGTGACAGGGTGTTTGGCTACAAATACGGTACAGCAGTCGTCATACGGCAAAATGGAGGTTTCAAAGGTTCCGATCCGCCTTGCAATCGCGATCGTATCATCTTTATCCAAACCAATTAAAGGTCTCAAAACCGGCAACGAAACCACCTCATCCGTCGTCCTCAGAGCCTCCATCGTTTGGCTGGCCACCTGCCCTAAACTTTCGCCCGTCACTAAACTTTGGCAGCCTTGTTTCTCGGCCAAGCCTTCAGCAATGCGCATCATCATACGGCGCATCGTCAAAGTCATCATCGTCTCTGGGCTGTGATCTCTCAAGGCCAGTTGCACATCTGTAAAGTCCACCACGTGCAGCAAAATATCCCCGCTGTAAGCACTCACAAGTCGCGCGAGATCTTGGACTTTTTCTTTAGCTCGATCAGAGGTGTATGGGAAAGTATGAAAATAGATGCACTCTAAGGGACAGCCACGAGAGGCAATCATATAGGCAGCGACAGGCGAATCAATGCCACCCGATAAAAGCACCATCGCCTTGGCGGAGGTCCCAACAGGAAGTCCACGGTGCGCTTTGACAATCTGCGTGTAAATATAAATCTGGTCACGGACTTCAACCCAAATCGTAAAATCCGGGTGGTGCAGATCAACTTCAATGCCCGGAACATGGTCGTACACGTGAATCCCCAGCGCCCTAGAAAGCTCAGGTGAAGTCAAAGGGAAACTTTTATCCCCCCGCTTGCTTTCGACCTTAAACGTCCTAAGTCCTTTGTCGAATTGTTCTTGCGCCAAAGCCGCCGCGGCTTCTTTAAGCGCGTCCATCTGCTTCGGAAGGGCGATGACGGGACTCGCTGAAACAACCCCAAAAACCTTGACGACCTGTTCCATAGCCTCCTGGACGCGTTCGTCTCGAGTTTCCGGATCCTTGGCCTCTTCACCGCAAGGAATAATCCACATGCGCGACTCACGCTTGACCACCTCATAAGAGCCCATGTGCTTCATGCGACGGGCGATATTACGTTGCAATTGATCTTCAAAAGATCGGCGATTGAGTCCTTTGAGGGCAATTTCTCCCAGGCGAACCAATACCATTGATGCATGTGTTTTCATAACTTATCGACGCAAGTGCAAGACAGCTTCACATATTGTCTTTGCACAAACCTCCATTTCTTCTTCTGTATTGTGATGGCTGAGACTAATCCTCAAAACGGACTTCAGCTCTTCCTCAGGCGTGTTCATCGCACGAAGAACATGACTTCCCGGTTTACTCCTCGCATGACACGCCGATCCAGTCGTCACAAAAATCTGTTCACGCTCCAGTATATGCATCAAAGTTTCACCTTGTAGTCCAGGGAAACTGATACTCAAAATATGCGGCACTTGACTTTCGCTAGGCAGCTCTGAACCATGCACGATGTATGGCGCTGCGGGTTTTAACAAATCCAAGAGTTTCATTCTCAAATTCGTCACCTTTTGATTGCGTTCTTCGAGCGTCCCTTCTTCTTTTAAGTGTTGTAAAGCGAGTGCCAAAGCTTCGACGAGCACAGGATTTTCAGTGCCGGATCTCAAACCATGTTGTTGGCCTGACCCCAAAATAAAAGGGCGAAAGCGTCTTGGATTTTCAACATAAAGCAGGCCTATACCTTTGGGCGCATAAAGCTTATGTCCCGAAAAAGAGGCAAAATCCAAACCTTCCTTGCGTCTGAGCTTCAATTGGGTTTTTCCCAAGGCTTGAACGGCGTCTAAATGCAAGAGCGCCTCTTTGGCATAACGCTGCTTCAAAGCTAAAAGACGATCCAGGTCCACCACCGCGCCCGTTTCATTGTTCACCCAAATGCAAGAAATAAAAGCGACGTCATCTTGCTGTTTTAATCTGGCCTCTAGTGCTTCCAAATCGGGGCAACCCGACGCAGTCAGCGGGTAATACTCCGTAAGAAAGCCTTCTTCTTTTGCACGGCTCATACACGCATGACTCACTTCATGCTCCCCCTCGCAGACCAAGATTCTGCGACGGGAGGTTTTGGCGCGCTTCATCGCGTTCCAAAAAGCAGTATTCACGCTTTCCGTCGCGCCCGATGTAACCACCAGCTGATTCGCCTGACATGAGAGTTCAACCCCAATAAGATCCAAAGATTGACGCAAAACTTGCTCCGCTTCTTGTCCTGCACGATGCAAAGCAGCCGGATTGGCATAAAGCTGCGTTAAGCGCTCGGCGACACGTTCGGCAACCTTCTCAGATACTTGAGAACTTGCCGTGTGATCTAAATAAATCGGTGCATGTTTTTCTTGCATCTAAGCTCCCTCTCACCTTTCAATATTGATCCACGATTCATCTGTTTTAGAAGCGTCCATTATAAGGCCTCAAGCGAACTCTCTTCAAAAGCCAAGCTGTGTGTCAACACATACCATCTCGCGGATGCCTCGACCTCGCTTCTAGGCCTCACTTCTTTTGATGCTCCTTTTGTTGTTTCTTTTGATGCTTCTTTTACAGTAATCCAAACTAGGAGCAATTTTCGTTCATACTGCGAAAAAGCAGCATGAGAATCATAGCTTTCGCAAGCTCGCCAAAGTCGTTTAACTTGCCTGATAGAAATGGGGCTCAGTGTTCGCGCCGCTTGATTCGCTGAAGTCTTTTGCCTCATTTCTCGCCTTGTCTTCACTTCGACAAGATAAAGGCAGCGATCCTTACTTGCCAAAATATCCATTTCTACCCCAGAAGGGTTTCTGTGGTTTCTCGCTAAAATATGAAAGCCTTGATTCCGAAGCATTTTGCACGCAAAAGCTTCGCCCTGACGCCCTAATTCTCTTCGAAATCCTCCTTGCATAAAAGCGCTGTGCAACAGATCTGATCTTCCTTTAGTGTCATAAAAAAGCAGCGTTTCAAATAATCTCTTCCAGCTTTTCCAAGCATAGACTCCATCTGTCGTGTAAAATCCGAAAAATCCATCTCATAAAAAGCTTCTTCCGCTTGAATCGCCTCACAATAGGCCTGCCATTTGGGCTCCCAGCCATCACCGACTCGCTTTTGAAACCAAGTTCTCAGATAATCTGGACGATGTAAAGCCGAAGGTCCTTCGCGATCTAACGCTTCATAATGCGCCTTGGTTCCGTAGCCCTTGTGTTTGGCAAATCCATAGGAACGAGGATCCAAGCTCGACAAGCTCAAATAAAGATCTCGGCTCACTTTGGCGAGCACACTTGCAGCAGAAACGGAGACCGACTGAGCGTCAGCTTTAGGAAATGAGATAATCTCCGTCCCTTCGACATCTAGTTTCATCGCATCTACAATGGCGTGATCACAGGCTAAGTGACGAATAGAAAAGCGCATCGCCTCTTGGGTCGCCGCATAAATGTTACGCTGATGCACAACGGCATTACTGACAAAAACAATGCAATAATCTGCATTTTGAGCCAAGCTCGAAAAAGCGAGCTCACGTTGTCGTGCGGTCATCTTTTTGGAATCTTTGAGTTGAGAGATGACCGGGGTATCCTCCAAGCTGCACGCCGCTACAACCAAAGGTCCCACCAGAGGTCCGCGTCCCGCTTCATCGACCCCGCACACGCGTCCATTCAGTCTTTGCTCCCAATGACTCGTCTCGGGATATTGAATCAACCAATCTGACTGCATAAGCCTCCTTTCACCAAGCATGCGCAAAGTTTAATCTTTCAATGCGACCAAAGATTTTCTCTTTTTTTATCCCCCAAAAATTTGCGATAAAACCGTGTCTTGTGGCGTAAAAGCTTTGATCTCAAAGTCACGAGCTCCAAGGCCCATCTGCTGACACCTAAGCCGCTTATCTCATGCCGATCGCCTCAGTTCATGCCGATCGCCGCAGCTCATGCCGGTCGCCTCAGTTCATTCTGATCGTCGCAGTTCATGCCAGATCCTGTCATCTTCTTTTGAGCGGAAAACTCAAGAGATAATCGCTGCGATGCGCTGTCGATCCTCTGTTGTTGGAAGTTCCAAAGTGAGACGCGCAATCTTCGACTTTCTCAGATCTTGCAAAAACATTTGACTAAAGCGGCTACGATCAATGCGCCCACCTTTCTGTAAACAGGCACGTTTTCGAGCCGCCGCACAAAACAGCTCGTCAATCAGCTGCTCTTTCATATCAGGATGCGTCAGAAGATCCGGATGTGTCAAAAGCATGTCTGATGCTTTTTCGCCCTCAATCTGATAATGCGCGAGAACTTCTTTGGGATAAGCATCCAGCAAGATCGCAAAGGTATAAAAAGCGATTAACTCAGAATCCAAAATATCGTCTCTAATCGCAGCCAAAGACGCGAGCAAAAGCCCCGCACGGTCACTTTGAATTTTAGGCCACAAGAGTCCCGGCGTATCAAACCATTCGACCTGTCCATCATCCGAACGGAGCACGTGGATTTGTCTCGTGACGCCCGGTCTGTTTTCAGCCTTGAATTTTCGCCCACCGAACATCGCGTTGATCAGCGTCGACTTACCGCAATTAGGAATCCCCACAATGCAAAGCCGAAGCGGTCGCTGCCGGCCCTTATCTCGATCACGCTGCAGCTTTTCAGCTGCCAATTCCATCGCGCAAGCCATCATCTCTTTTTTATGCCTGTGAATCTGGGTCGCTGTAATCGCTAAAGCTGCCGCCTCATGCTCGCGGTAATAACTAAGCCAACGCTGCGTTTTGTTGGGATCCGCTAAATCGGCTTTGTTTAAGAGCAATATCCGGGGGCGTTGATCAATGAGCTTAGCTAATTCAGGATTTCTCGAAACTAAAGGAATCCGCGCGTCGCAAAGCTCCAAAATCACATCCGCCTGACTTAAACTCTCGCGCAGCAAGCGAAAACCTTTGGCCATATGCCCTGGATACCAATTGATATTCAAATTTTTCAGGCCCATGCGCTCTCCTTCATCCCCTATATTTCTCCAAAGTTTCATCAACGACAGCCTGGCCGCACGCAGCAGACGCAACGATCAAAAACGCGAAACGCAAACTGACATATATAAAAATAGCTTCCACAGACTAGCTGCGGAAGCCTAGGTACTCTTCTACGAGTAAAGCGGACTCACTGAGCGTCGTTCTTGCGAACCAGACGTTCACGTAGACGTGCCGCCTTACCAGTGCGCTTACGCAGATAGTACAATTTCGCACGACGGGCAACACCCTTACGCACGACATCGATATGATCGATCTTCGGGGAATGCACGGGCAACACACGTTCGACACCGACACCATACGAAACACGACGCACGGTCACCGTTTCACTAAGGCCTTTTCCCTTCATGGCGATCACTGTACCCTCGAAAACCTGGATACGCTCACGGTTACCTTCCTTAACACGAAGGTGAACACGGACGTAATCACCGATTTCAAGAGCTGCAACGTTGGTTTTAAGTTGAGCTTGCTCAACAGCTTTGACCAAATCCTGCATATTGCGTTCCTCCTCTCTGGTCAGATGTTCGTGCACGCAATGAGCAGAGGACCATCCCTTTTTTGACAACTAAGAAATTTTATCTGAAGTATCTATTTACTGCAAGAGATAAGCCTCAAGATTTTTCCACTCTTCGTCTTTTACGGGCTCATTTTCTAAAAGATCCGGACGCTTTTTTAATGTTTCCCAAAGACTTTCTGCACTCTTGGCTTGTTCGATCAAGCGGTGGTGCCCCGAACGCAAAAGCGAAGGGACTTCCCGCCCCGCCCAAACAGGGGGTTGTGTGTATTGAGCACTTTCTAAGCGTCCCGCAAAATGAGACTCTGCTTCATAAGCCGAAGCATCTGGCAAAACGCCCGGAAGCATTCTCAGGGTTGCATCAATCATCGCACTACAAGCAATCTCTCCGCCTGTGAGGACAAAATCGCCCAAAGACACTTCCATGAACTGATACGCATCCAAAAAGCGCTGATCGACCCCTTCATAGTGCCCACACAAGAACAAAAGGTCCTCGTATTGAGCTAGAGCCTGAGCAGTCTTTTGAGTAAAGCGTTTGCCTCGCGGCGATAAAAACAGTCTCGGTATGCTTTTAAGATCCACGCCACGCGCTGCTACAGATTGAATAGCTCGATCAAGCACATCAGCTTGCATCAGCATGCCTTTGCCACCGCCATAAAGGCGGTCATCAACTTTGTTATATCGACCTTGAGAAAAATCTCGAATCTGCACAAGATTCAAAGACCAAAGGCCTTTCTCGTGGGCACGCCCCGTCACCGAGGTCAAAAGCTGAGCCTCAATCATCTCAGGGAACAAAGTCAGTACATGAATGTTCATGCTCACCTCAAGAACGATAAAGCTCGTAAAGACCCTCAGGTAGACGAACATCAATGCGCCGCCCCTCAAGATCAGTCTTTAGAATCAGTTCTTCGACCGCAGGAAAATACAAGTCCTTCTGATGGGGTGCTGTGACCACATAGCGGTTCTGTCCTCCACGATCATCTATTTCTTTGACCGTCCCGAGGTCCCCGTACTTTTCATCAAATACGTGGCAGCCGAGCAAATCACACACATAGTATTCGCCCTCAGGCAAAGGGCGCGCCTGTGTCCGATCCACCGCCAAATACCAGAATCGGTAAGCCTCCACGGCCTCTCGGCTTGTGATCCGATCGCAATAAAGTAAAAGCGATTCTGGATGACGGCTCGCCAAGCTGACCACGGTTTCGAATCTCTGACCTTCATCTTTAGGGTGCACCAAATAAGCCTTACGCAAAGAGCGAAGGCGCTCCGGGTCGTCTGAAAGCAGCTCAACCTTAAAAGCGCCTTTTACTCCGTGTGGCTTTAAGATCCTGCAGACATAAATAAGTCTAGGGAGCTTTTTAGCCATACTTGATTAGTCGACGATGTCAACCATGCTGCGGAAGTCGCAGCGCGCAGCTTTAGCCTTGATGATCGAACGAATCGCTTGAGCACGACGGCCATTTTTACCGATGACGCGGCCCATATCTTCTTCAGCGACGCGAAGTTCAAGCAGCAAATTGTTATCCTCTTGCTCAACCGCGTTCACTTCGACCGAATCAGGATGGTCCACTAATGAACAAGCGATGTAGCGGAGCAAATCCTTAATTTCGTTAATCTGGTTTTCTTTGCTCATTTCTCAATCACTCCATTTTTCTCAAGCAAGCCACGCACGGTATCCGTCGGCTGCGCACCTTTGCTCACCCATTCGCGGACCTTCTCTTCGTCCACTTTGAAAAGCTTCTCGGCACCGCCAGCTCCCGGATTGTAAAAACCAATCTCCTCAATGAAGCGGCCATCGCGAGGGTAACGAGAATCAGCTACCACCACGCGATAATGCGGTTTCTTCTTGGCGCCAATGCGTTTCAATCTAATTTTGACTGCCATGTTGTCCTCCAAAAAAATTGATATCTTTAATGCGTCTTGCAAGTTTCCTTAGACCGGCCTGAACGGCACAACTTCCGGGAACTCACATCCTGCAATTAAATTCTTAAATTTTTTGCCTCTTTTGTTCGCTTCTTTGGCTTCTTTTTTGAACATTCCCGCCCTTTTTGAAATGCTTCGTTTCGTTCAATCATCTCTTAGGCGGCTACGGTTCAAAAGGTCCA
>JAEWGS010000062.1 GCA_023388205.1 Bacillota bacterium | reverse complement strand
GTTCATTAACCATTATCCAAGAAAAATACTCGAGGGCAACACCGCACTCAGCTATGGCTTAACCCGGATATAATGAAAGGCCTGACGTTGTACAGAAAATCCATTTCATTTTAACTTGCACTTTGCGAAACGTTGATCTGAAAAATTTTGTCTTGACAAAGATGAAAAAACTGATATCATTTCATCTGTTGCCAATGCGGTCGTGGCGAAATTGGCAGACGCGCAGCGTTGAGGTCGCTGTGGAGTAACATCCTTGCAGGTTCAAGTCCTGTCGACCGCAGATGAGACCGAACTCGATGGGTTCGGTCTTTTTTTATTAAGACTCAGTTTAATACTCTGTGAAATTCAGCGGGATGCGACAGTGGATCATCCTTTTAAGAAAGTAGGGCAACTATGCAAGGATATCGGGCTTTTGGCGTGTCAGAGGAGGCCTTACGTTTGGCAGATCAGCTAGAAATGGATTTGCAAAAGCGCTTCAAAGAGATTGAACGCGTCAGAGATCACTGCCAACTCAAAGTGCTCAAAGCCTTTCAGAATCAGCGTGTTTCTGAGACGGACTTTGGCATCAGTCGCGGTTACGGCTATGACGACGCCGGACGCGATAAGCTCGAACGGGTATATGCCGAAGTTTTTGGGACAGAATCGGCTTTGGTGCGAATTAGTTTGCTTTCGGGAACGATGGCGATTAGCACAGTCCTTTTTGGCCTTTTGCGACCCGGCGACGAACTTTTGGCGGTAAGCGGAAAGCCTTACGATACTTTGGATGCGGTCATTGGCTTAGGTGAGCGTAAAGACGAAGGTTCTCTGAGAAGTTTTGGTGTTACGTATCGTGAAGTGGCCCTTTTGGAAGATGGGCGACCGGATCTTTTGGGCATTCGTGCTGCTATTTCAGAACGAACAAAAGTCGTGCACATACAGCGTTCAAGAGGTTATGCGATGCGTCGCGCCTTGAGCATCCAAGAAATACAGGATATTTGCGAAACGGTTCATGAACTGCGCAAAGATCTGATCGTCTTTGTCGATAACTGCTACGGTGAGTTTGTGGAAGAAAAAGAGCCGGGCGAAGTGGGGGCAGATATCATCGCAGGTTCTTTGATCAAAAATCCAGGCGGCGGTTTGGCTCCGTCCGGTGGTTACATTTGCGGGCGTCAGGACCTAGTGCATCAGTGCGCTTGTCGATATTCAGCGCCAGGCTTGGGCGCTGAAGTGGGCGCGAGCTTAGGATATAATCGACTGCTTTATCAAGGCCTTTATCTCGCGCCGCATGTAGTTGCAGAGTCGCTTCGAGGGGCTGTTTTCGCCTCAGCATATTTGCAACATTTGGGCTATCAAAGCGACCCTGGGCCCTGGGATCATCGATCGGATATTGTGCAATTGTGTGAGTTCAAAGAGCCCAAATCGATGTGCGCCTTTATCGAGGCGATACAGGCAGCGGCACCCGTCGATAGTTTTGTCAGACCGACCCCTGCGCCGATGCCAGGTTATGAGGATCCCGTGATTATGGCGGCTGGCGCATTTGTCCAGGGGGCATCGATTGAGTTGTCAGCGGATGGTCCTTTGCGTCCACCTTATACGGTTTTTATGCAGGGGGGCCTTGTCTATGCTAATATCAAACTTGCTGTACTAATGGCGGATCAGCGTATTCGTGCGGAGCAAAATGAAGCTTTAACTTGAGGCTTTGGGCTACAGAGTAGATTGACAATGCCTGCTATGCGCTTTCGTTGTCGTGCGGCATAGGTTCGCTTGCTTATAAACAATATTGAATTAGGGTGATGAAATTGCCACAGAATATAGATGATCGTCAGCAAAGCCGAAGCTCTCGGGAGCGCTACGAAAGAGAAGATCAGCGTTTTCGGCATTCGGAAGCTTATCGAGAGGCAAAACGGCGCTATCAAGAGGAAGAAAAAGAGCGCCAAGCCCACCGTAAAGCTTTGCGCCAAAAAACAGGGCGCGGCAAGCGTGACGGATGGTTCCAGCTCTTCAAAAGACCTCAGGAGTCGATTCAAGATTTAAGACGAGAGGCGCTTCGTGAAGAACGTGAGGAACGCAGAGCTGCCTCTCTTAAAAGAGCGCAAGCGACGGCAGATTTGCTTTATCGAGATGATCGGGATGCTGCGGCCGGCTACGGGCAAAATGCTTACGGATCTTCAGATTTGAGGCCACGAGACTTTAGCGAAATGGGAGGCGCCGACTCTCGAGATGGATTTCGAGATCAAGGCAGCTTTCAGGACGAAGGCGCTCAGTTTAGAACTCAATCTCAAGCTTCGCAATATGCAGATCAAGGGCTTGCATCCCAGGCCCCTGAGGCTTATGAAAAACGGCCCTATGAAAGTGAAGCAGACTTTGCTTTGCGCCGCGAGCATGTACAAGAAGAGTTGAGTACGACCCTTAGGGATCAAAGACGTGAGCGTGAATTAGCGCTTCGCTCGCAAGAAGCGAATCAAGCTCAAGCCATCAGTCGAGAAACCGCTAAGCAGCTGGCTGAATACAGAAAGCGTCAATCCCGTGTTCAGGCGTTGACGACCTTACTCTTTGTCCTTGCGGCCATCGGCCTGACGATATTGATTATTCATTCGATGCTCAATCGAAGCCGACCGACACCGAATTTGGTTGTTGTTCAAGAGGGAACGCTATCGGATCGCTTCGACATGTACGGCTTACTCGCGCGCGATGAGACGGTGCTCCAAAGCCCAGCTAACGGCATTTTTGAGCCCTACGTCGCTGAAGGGACGCGTATCGGCATTGGAGATCGCGTCGGACGAATTGTGAGCGAAAGCGAATTTGACGATACGTCGAATCGTATTCGGGAACTGAATCGGAGCATTTCATCTGAGATTATTAAACTTTTAAGCAACCGTGCTTATCCAGATGCGGTGCGCGTGTACGCAGAAACCGATGCGGAACTTTTGCCGACCATTCAGCTGATTCAACGAAATGCGATGAATGCAGACACATCGGAACTCTTGGAGAATACGAATTCGATCAACATCCTGATGGCCTCTAGAAATGCGGCTATAGATAAGCTCAACTTTGTCGATCCCATCATCAGTGAAATGCGCGAGCGAAAGGCCGCGTATGAGGAGGATCTAGAAGCTCGGTCGAGTATTTTGACGACGCCTCAATCGGGTTTGGTCAGTTATCGTATTCAGGATAGCGACCAAATTCCTTTGCCAACGGATTTAGAGAATATGACTTTTGATGCGCTCAAAACCCGCTTGTCGGAATTGCGTGCGAGCCATCGCAGCGTCGGGCAGGTTAAAGCGGGAGATAAGATCGTCCGTTTGATTACCGGAGGCACGCAGTATTTTTTGATCCAAATTGATGGAGCGAGAAGTGCGGATTTCCCTGAAGATAAATTGCTCAGCCTAGAGATCAAAGCGGAATCTATGCCTGTGGATCAAGTGCGTATTTTGAAAGTGACGCCCAATAGCCGAGGTGTTTTATTGCTGTGTTCCAGTCAGAGCCAAGTGGAGCGTTTGCTTCGTCGGACGGTGGTCGAGGGTAAGGTCTTGATGAATTCTGACCGAGGGTTGCTTGTGCCGATCTCTGCTTTGATGATGGATCAAGACCAAGCGCGAGGGACGGCGGACATTTTTATCTTGCGCTCGGGTTATGTGCATCGAGAGACGGTCCGCGTCAAACTCAAAGACTCGGATCAGGCTTTGCTTGAGCCTTTGGATGCGAGCAAGAGTTTGTTGTCAGCAGGAAGTATCGTCATTGCGAATCCTTCAGTCGTGAAAGAGGGGCAATCTGTTGAATAAACGTTTAGATGAACTTAAACGTAATCGCGACACGATTTTGAGTCGAGTCAAAGAGCATGCCGATCGCGCGCATCGCTCTATGGATGAATTGCAAGTGCTCTGCGTTTCAAAGCTTCAAAGTGTAGAAGATGTGCTGATGCTCTATCAGTTAGGGCAGAGGGACTTTGCGGAAAACCGCCCTGAACTTTTGGCGGAACGCGTCGCCACATTACCAGAAGCTGTTTCTCAGGAGATCAACTGGCATCAAATTGGCACCATTCAAAGGCGTAAGATTAGAGAGATCGCGAGCATCAATCCGATGATCCATTCTTTGGATCGCTTGTCTCTTGCGAAGGCGCTCAATGAGATGGGCCAGGCACAGCAGCGAAGTTGGTCTTGCCTTATTCAAGTGAATGGGAGCCAAGAAGAACAAAAGCATGGGATTTCCCTTGAAGAGCTACCACGCTTTTTGGAATCGATTCGCGAGTTTGAGCATTTGAAGCTTCTAGGGCTCATGACGATGGCAGAGGCGCATGCAAGTGAAAGCCGTCTGCATCAAACCTTTGCGGCGGTGAGGGAAGCGAGAGAATCCATCAGAAGCCAAGCAGGGCTTTTACGTCAGCCAGAATTATTCCAAGAATTGTCCATGGGAATGAGTGATGACTATCCGATTGCGATTGAGGAGGGAGCGACGATTTTGAGAATCGGACGAGCTTTTTTTCAGTAAAACTTTAATTTGAATATTTATTGTACGTTTGAGCGGCTTCGAGAGAGGCCGCTTTTTTATAGCCTTTTACAAAGTAGGGGAGGGTGCAAAGCTTAACGCATGCAATGAATATTCAAAAATGAATAATATTCATGAAGTGAATAAAAATTCATAAGATGAATAAAACCGTGCAAGGATGAATAAGGGATGCGACAAAGAATGTTACAAAGAAGAAATATAACAAGAAAATGACAAGCGGGTGCTTTACAAGGCGTTTACATCAGCAAAAATCAGGTCTTTGCGGGATTGAGTCAGCTCGGCTCTATTCATAAAATGGTTGAGCATTTCACGAGTTTGAGGGAGACGGCCCTATGTTTTCGTTCTTGAATAAATTGCAAGATCGTTTTATGAATTCCTATGATG
>JAEWGS010000061.1 GCA_023388205.1 Bacillota bacterium | reverse complement strand
GTTCATTAACCATTATCCAAGAAAAATACTCGAGGGCAACACCGCACTCAGCTATGGCTTAACCCGGATATAATGAAAGGCCTGACGTTGTACAGAAAATCCATTTCATTTTAACTTGCACTTTGCGCCATGATGTGCGTATCAAAAAAAACTATGAACAAAGCTCGAAACGTGATAAAATTTCTGTGTTTGTTTTGCGTTTTAGCCGAAGTGGCTCGAATTGCAATGCGAATTTTGACTTTTATTAAGAAAGGAGAAGTACTCATGCCTACGTTCAACCAATTGGTGAAAGCAGGTCGTCAGATGAAGACGGACAAGAGCGGTTCGCCCGCTTTGCACGCTGCGATGAACACGCTGAAGAAGAAGCCGACGCGTATTGTGTCGCCTCAGAAGCGCGGAGTTTGCACGGTGGTGAAAACGACCACCCCCAAGAAACCGAACTCTGCGATGCGTAAGGTCGCTCGTGTGCGCTTGACCTCGGGAATGGAAGTTTCCGCTTATATCCCGGGCATCGGACACAACCTGCAGGAGCACTCCGTGGTACTGATTCGTGGAGGCCGTGTTAAGGATCTCCCCGGTGTTCGCTATCACATTGTGCGCGGAACGCTGGATGCGGCGGGTGTTGCCGACCGCAAGCAAGGCCGTTCAAAATACGGTGCGAAGCGTCCGAAGGCCGCTAAGGTCAAGAGCTGATCGGATCAGGTTGGACTCACTGGTGTTTGTACATCCCCAGGACCTATAGGCTTGGCTGATGGAAACTGACACAGCTTTGAACGAAACTTTAGCGTTCATCTTATTGTGAGTACCTGTGATATCAGGAACATTACCTGTTTTATCATGAAAGGAGGGAAGACTAGTGCCGAGAAGAGGCCATGTCCCAACAAGAGAAGTACTTCCTGATCCTCTATATCATGACGTGCGTGTGAGCAAATTGATCAACAACGTCATGCTGGATGGGAAGAAAGGTTTGGCGCAAAAAATCACCTACGCCGCGTTTGAAATGGTGCAGGAAAAATTGGGTGTTGAACCTTTGGAAGCATTTAATCAGGCGCTCGAAAACGTGATGCCTGTGCTCGAAGTCAAAGCTCGCCGTGTAGGTGGTGCGAACTATCAGGTGCCGATTGAAGTGCGTCCTGAGCGTCGTCAAACCTTGGCTTTGCGCTGGATCGTGACATTTGCCCGTCAGCGCAGTGAGCGTACGATGAGTGAGCGCTTGGCTGCTGAACTCGTTGATGCCTACAACAGTGCTGGTGGCGCATTCCGCCGCAAAGAAGAAATGCACCGTATGGCTGAGGCGAACCGCGCCTTTGCCCACTACAGGTGGTAATAGAGGGAGGATAACAGTCGTATGGCAAGAGATTTCTCTCTCGAAAATACTCGTAATATCGGTATCATGGCGCACATCGATGCCGGTAAAACAACGACGACCGAACGTGTTCTGTTCTATACGGGCCGTATCCATAAGATCGGTGAAACCCATGAGGGTGGCGCGGTCATGGACTTCATGGCTCAGGAAAAGGAACGTGGAATCACGATTCAGTCTGCAGCGACGACTGCCCAGTGGAAAGGACACCGGATCAATATTATTGATACCCCTGGACACGTGGACTTTACGGTTGAAGTTGAACGTTCCTTGCGCGTGCTCGACAGTGCGGTCACTGTTTTGGATGCGAAAAGCGGCGTAGAACCTCAGACCGAAACGGTGTGGCGTCAGGCGGATCACTACGGTGTTCCTCGCTTGGTTTACATCAACAAGATGGACGTCACGGGCGCGGACTTCTTCAAGTCCGTTGAGTCGATGAAGACGCAGCTTCGCACGAATGCGGTGGCTTTGCAGTTGCCGATCGGTGCCGAGGATAGCTTTGTCGGTATTATCGACCTCGTTCGCATGAAGGCTGAAATCTATACGGATGATAAGGGAACGACGATCGATGAGACGGACATTCCCGATGATTACAAAGCCGTCGCCGATGAATGGCGCGAAAAGCTCGTTGAGAGCTGCGCTGAGACGGATGAAGCCCTGATGGAGAAGTATCTCGAGACGGGTAGCCTTGATGAGGCGGAGATTAAGAAGGCGATTCGCCAAGCGACGATTGCCTGCGAAATGACGCCCGTCATTTGTGGTTCATCCTATAAGAACAAGGGTGTTCAGATGATGCTCGATGCGGTTGTGGATTACCTTCCGTCACCGCTCGATATTCCTGCAATTACGGGTGTGAACCCCGAGACCGATGAAGAAGAAGCGCGTCCGGCTGATGACGATGCGCCTTTCGCCGCCTTGGCTTTCAAGATTACGGTGGATCCTTTCGTCGGTAAGCTTTGCTTCTTCCGTGTGTATTCGGGTCAGTTGAACCAAGGTTCTTATGTCTTGAACGCCACGAAGAACAAGCGTGAACGTATCGGTCGTATCGTGCAGATGCACGCGGATCACCGTGAGGAGATTCAGACGATCTACGCGGGAACCATTGGTGCGGCCATCGGTCTCAAGGACACGACGACGGGCGACTCGCTTTGCGATATCGACCATCCGATCATCCTTGAATCCATGGAATTCCCCGAACCTGTTATCTCGGTCGCGATTGAACCCAAGTCCAAGGCGTCACAAGACAAGATGATGATTGCCTTGCAGAAACTGGCGGAGGAAGATCCGACCTTCAGAACTTTCTCTGATCCTGAAACGGGCGATACCATTATTTCTGGTATGGGTGAGCTGCACTTGGACATCATTGTCGATCGTCTCTTCCGCGAATTTAAGGTCGAGGCGAACGTCGGTGCGCCGCAGGTCGCTTACAAAGAGACCATTCGCAAGAAGAATACGGCTGAGGGCCGCTTTGTCCGCCAGTCGGGTGGTCGTGGTCAGTACGGTCATTGTGTGGTCACCTTTGAACCCTTGGAACCGGGCTCAGGCTACGAGTTCGAGGATGCGACGGTCGGTGGTGTGGTTCCGAAGGAATTTATCAAGCCGATCAACGAAGGGATCCAAGAAGCGATGCAGTCAGGTGTGCTGGGTGGCTACCCCGTTGTGGACATCAAAGCAACTTTGATCGATGGTTCTTACCATGACGTCGACTCGTCCGAAATGGCCTTTAAGATTGCGGGCTCGATGGCCCTCAAAGAAGGTATGCGCAAGTGTGACGCGGTCCTTTTGGAACCGATCATGCAGGTGGATATCACGGCTCCGGACGATTATACGGGTGACGTGCTCGGCGATATCACCGCACGTCGTGGCCGTATCGAAGGCATGGAATCGGACGGTAACGTTCAGAGAACCCGTGCAATGGTCCCGCTGGCTGAAATGTTCGGTTATGCGACCGCTTTGCGTTCTCGCACCCAGGGTCGCGGCGTTTTCGTGATGCAAATCCATCACTTTGAAGAGACGCCCAAGAGCATTATGGAAAGCGTTTTGAAGAAATAAACAAAGTCGTGGGGGAAGGTAAATGAATTTTTGCTTTCCCACATGCTGGTCTGTAGCCTCTGCGTCTTGCAGGTTTGTTTGAATCTTGTAAAATATGCGGAGGCATAAAAGGCCAAGGAAGATATGCGGCATTGACCGCAAGAGGAGGATAGCTTAAATGGCTAAGCAGAAGTTTGAGAGAACTAAGCCGCACGTCAACATTGGTACGATTGGCCACGTTGACCATGGTAAGACCTCGCTCACCGCTGCGATCACCAAGGTGCTCGCGATGAAGGGTGAAGCGGACTACACCAGCTACGAGAACATCGATAAGACGCCGGAAGAGAAGCAGCGTGGTATCACGATCAACGCTTCTCACGTTGAGTATCAGACGGACAACCGTCACTATGCTCACGTTGACTGCCCTGGACACGCCGACTATGTTAAGAACATGATCACCGGTGCGGCCCAGATGGACGGCTCGATCCTCGTCGTTTCGAGTGCGGACGGTGTTATGCCCCAGACGCGTGAGCACATCTTGCTCAGCCGTCAGGTCGGTGTTCCCCGTATCGTGGTCTTCATGAATAAGGTTGACCAGGTTGACGACGAAGAGTTGTTGGACCTCGTTGAGATGGAAGTTCGTGACCTCTTGAACGAATATTCGTTCGATGGTGACAACTGCCCGATCGTTCGTGGTTCGGCGCTCCAGGTTTTGGAGAACTCCAGCACGGATATCAATGATCCGATCTACAAGCCCATCTTGGACTTGATGGATGCGGTGGACAGCTACATCGAGACGCCGGAGCGCGCGATCGACCAGCCCTTCTTGATGCCGGTCGAGGACGTCTTCACGATCACGGGTCGTGGTACGGTTGCGACGGGTCGTGTCGAGCGTGGTCAGGTCAAAGTCGGTGACGCCGTTGAGATCGTCGGTCTCAAGGAAGAGAATGGTCATACGACGGTTACGGGCGTTGAAATGTTCCGTAAGACGATGGACAGCGCCGAAGCGGGCGACAACATCGGTGCTTTGCTCCGTGGTGTGACGCGCGAAGATATCGAGCGTGGTCAGGTTATCTGCAAACCCGGTTCAATTCATCCGCACACGAAGTTCGAGGGTCAGGTCTACGTTTTGACGCAGGCTGAAGGTGGCCGTCATAAGCCTTTCTTCGACGGTTATCGTCCCCAGTTCTACTTCCGTACGACGGACGTGACGGGTCAGATCAAGCTTCCGGAAGGCACCGAAATGTGCATGCCGGGTGACCACATCACCATGTCCATCGAACTCATCACGCCGATCGCTATCGAGCAGGGCTTGAAGTTCGCTATCCGTGAGGGTGGTCGTACGGTTGGTGCTGGTACGGTTTCTAAGATCGACCAGTAATCAGCTGATCGTTATTGACGATTATTTGAAGGCCTCGGGCATTTGCCCGGGGTCTTTTTTTGTCGTTCGTTTTGAAAGCGTCCGTTTGTTGTGCCTTTAACGCTTAGGGAAGGAGCTTTTGCTAGGGGGAGAAGGGGCTTTCTCTCTTTTGGAAACAGAGTTGAGAAAAGGGGCTGTGCTATAATGCGCGAAGCCTTTGAAAAGGGGGGGAGCCTATGCGCGGAGTTCAAGAACGCCGAGATCTTTTTTATCGCTTGCGCCAGCAGCAGTTGATCAAATTGCGTGAGCATGACCTGATGAGTTTGTCAGGACCTAAGTCGGCTTACGCTCAACTCTACTATCATCGGATTCCCCATCCAGACTTTTATTGGTCTTATTTGGCTTATCGACCCGGCGTGACGTCCAAAATGGCCATGACCTATTTTGATCAAACGAATGGGGGCATCTTTTATTTAGAAGATTTTGGACAGCCGGGAACAGCGAAAAAGTCTAAAGCGAATCAGAATATGCGCTCGCACCACGATTTAATCGTTTGGAATTTCTTTTTGAGAGGGCAGGTGGAAGCTCCTAAACAGGACGTTCCCATGCGGCGTGACCTCAAAGCTTACCCGCCGGAGCTGATCGAAGATGCCGTTCAGAAGCTTCAGACTTGGCCGACGATTTACCCGGTTGGGAAACGGCGCTTCAAGGTGGATGACAAGCAAACGTCGTGGCGACTTTTAAGCTTGTCTGAAGATGGAGGCAGCGATCGCTATTTTAAGTATCCGATCTTAAATGCCAAGCGGAGCTTCCCCCCTGAAGATTTAATTGAGGCGAGCGAACGTGAGGAGAGGGAACGTGAGGCGAGCGAATGTGAGGCAAGGGAAGCTCAGGAGAGCGAAAATTGCCGACCGTCTTTAGCGCAACAAGCACCTGCATCACGTGATGCTTTAGTTGAGCAACGCGCCAAAGCAAAAAACTACCCCTCTTTTTATCAGAAGATTTGGGAGCTCGAAACGCGGGAAAATGAAGTGGTCCAAGAACCCTGGGAAGGGGCGGGCAGAGAGGTGCTACGTCGCGAGGGCAAAGAAGCTTTTTGTGTTTTTGACTTGATGTTGAGTGATTTACATAGTTCTTTTCGAGTCCATGCCTACGAACAGTTGAGGCACGATGCAGCAAAGACACCTTTTTATCGAGCCAGGCAACAGCTTTATACTTATCACACGCGTCTTGTGCGTGCACAAAGTAAATTATTGCCTTGGTTTTGGGAAAAGTTTTACGAGAAAAATTGTGAGGATCTCTATGCTTCACTGAATCCGTCTTTGGCGTGGACGCCAGATGACGCAGGGGAGTTTGAGGATGCAGCGCATATGGCACATGTGATGCGACAGCTTTTGTCGAGCTTGACGGGGCCTTTGATCCTTATGGATGAGGAGATGTGAAAAGAGAATGAAAAAGAAAAATTTGAAGTTGACGTTACCCATCGTTCCTTTGAAAGATTTGGTTGTATTCCCGGGGGCTGTGACGAATTTTGACGCGGCGAGACCAGGGTCTAAGGCGGCTTTTACGCAGGCGCAAGTCAGCGATATGGCAGTTTTTTTGGTGCCGCAAAAGGATCCTCAGCAAGAGTGGCCGGAGTCTTTGAGCGATCTCTATGAAATTGGCTGCGTGGGCAAGGTGGTTCACCGTATGGACGTAGGCGATGAAGGGGATGCGATTCGTGTTCTGGTTTTAGGGGGCCGTCGTGCGCGTTTGAAAAAATTGGATCTCGTGCGCCCAGTGATGTCGGGCGAGGTCGAACTCATCGATGATGAGGAATCTCTCCCTGAACTTGAAGAAGACGCTTACCGCAAGACCATTGAAGCGGCTTACCGCAAATACATTGAGATTTCGGGCCGAGATTCGGTGCTCAATCGCATGGAGATGCATGAGCCTAGTCTGAGTTTTTTCTGTGATATTTTGGCGAAAGATTTGGCGCTTCCCTTTAACTTACAGCAAGAGATTATGGAGCTTCTGAGTGTCAGAGCGAGGGCTGAGCGTCTGATCTTATACCTCAATCGTGAGTACGAGGTTCAGCAGATTCGGGATACGTTGCAAAGCAAGTTGCGTGCGCAAATGGAGCGCAATCAGCGCGAGTACTACCTGCGTGAAGAGATGAAAGTCATTCGCGAAGAAATGAATGACGGCAAAGACGATTCCGAAATTTATCAAGAAAAGTTGGATGCGATTCAATGTCCAGATGAAACGCGTTTGCATTTACAAAAAGAAGTGGATCGCCTCAGCCGTTTTTCGGGTGATGCGCCCGAAGGGGTTTCCATCTTAAATTACTTGGATCATGTTTTCGACTTGCCCTGGGGGACTTTGACGGAAGAACAAAACAGTGTGAGTGGGGCGCGAAAAATTCTGGATCGTGACCATTATGGCCTTGAGAAAGTTAAAGAACGCGTTTTGGAATATCTGGCGGTGCATCAGCGTAAAAGTGAAGCGCTCAAGGCTTTAGAAGAAAAATATCAAAAAGAATGTGCGCAAGCTGAGAGCAAAGGCAAGAAGCTGAGCGAGGAGAAAACGCGCAAGTTTGAGCAAGAACGTTACGCCTTGATGAAGTCGCCGATTCTGTGCCTTGTGGGGCCACCTGGCGTCGGTAAAACGTCTGTGGCTCATTCTGTGGCGGAGGCTCTGGGGCGGCGCTTCGTGCGGATGAGTCTTGGCGGCGTTCATGATGAGTCTGAGATTCGCGGGCACAGAAGAACTTATATCGCGTCGATGCCCGGGCGTATGATCAAAGCCTTGCAGCAGGCGAAGACGGATAATCCACTCATCCTGATGGATGAGATCGATAAGCTGGGCAAAGATTTGCGCGGTGACCCGAGTGCCGCGCTCTTAGAGGTCCTGGATCCAGAGCAGAATCGCAACTTCCGCGACCATTATCTGGAAGTGCCTTACGATCTTTCTAAGGTGGTCTTTATCACGACGGCGAATGATCCTGGGATGATCCCTGAACCGCTCTTTGACCGTATGGAGATCATTCCGATTCAAGGCTATATGGAAGAGGAGAAGTTTTACATTGCGAAGGATCATCTTTTGCCGCGTATTTATAAAGAGAATGCGGTTGAAAAGGGCAAGATCAGCATTGATAAATCGGCTTTGCTTGAAATCATTCGACGTTACACAAGAGAATCTGGGGTCCGTCAACTTGAGCGCTGCTTGAACAAGATCGTCAGAAAAGCGCTGCTTCGTATCATGGAAGGCGAAGTGGCGCGCGTCAAAGTGAACAAGAATCAGCTCAAACTGTATCTGGGAACGCCTGAGGTCGACTATGATCGCATGGCCGAACTGGATCAGATCGGGGTCGCCAAAGGCTTGGCTTGGACCTCTTATGGCGGCGATACTTTGGCGATAGAAGTCAATACAGCGGCTGGAACTGGGCGCATTGAAATGACGGGTTCTCTGGGTGATGTGATGAAAGAATCCATTACGGTTGCGAGATCTTATGTGAGAAGTTGCGCGGAGCAGTTGAATGTGGATCCTGATTTTTATAAGAATTTGGATTTGAATATCCACGTCCCCGCAGGAGCGACGCCCAAAGATGGGCCGAGCGCAGGGGTGACGATGGTGACGGCTTTGGTGTCCGCTTTGACCAAACGGCCCGTGCGACGGGATATTGGAATGACTGGTGAGGTGACTTTGCGCGGCAATGTTTTGCCTATTGGAGGCCTCAAAGAAAAGCTTGTGGCGGCGATTCGTGCCGGCTTGAAAACGGTTGTGATCCCATCGGCGAATGCGCATGAATTAGAAGATCTGCCGGAGATCATCACGAGCCGCGTGGAGATTTGTCCTTGCAAGACGATCGAAGAAGTCTTGGAAAAAGCTTTGGTTGAAGGTTGAGTTTTTCGTCGATCTGAATGGGTTCGATGTTGTAAAAAAGGGAGGGCGGCTTACCCCGTCCTCCCTTTTGCTTTTGTGATCATTACGGTTTTTGCGCTCGAGCAGGCTTTTAGTTTTCGAGAAGACTTTCAGTGCTCTTTAGGTCGCTTGAGCCTTCGGGGCTCAGGCCGACTTCGGGGGCAGGCCCTCTTAGGGATTCAGGCCGCCTTCGGGGTTCAGACCGCTGTTGCTTGCAGGTAGGATGCGTTGCTGACGCTCGATGGCGCGTCTTGCTTCCCGAAAGAGTAGATTGCTCGCGACGTAGCGTGCATCCGTGCTTTCTGCGTCGAAACACAAAACTAAGAGATGACGGCCGAGGTAATTTGCAGAGGCGATGAGGTTGTAATGCGGCGGGAGCGAGCCCGTTTTCATACCGTCTGCATAGCGATTCCAATAGCTTGAGTTCTCAAAAAGAAGGGCGTTTGTATTTTCCCAAGTGAAGCTGCGTCCGTTTTCTGCCGTGAAAGAATACTTAGCGATACCTGAGATTTTGTGGAGAACGGGATCCTTGTAAAAAGCGGAGGCTGCCCGTGCGAGATCATCCAAAGTGGACCAAGAATCATCGGCGTATCCGGCGGCATCTGTGATCTGCGTGCGGGTGTAGCCCTTTTGGATGAGCCAATTGCGCAAAATGCGTTTGAATTCACGTGTCGCTTCAGATTCAGAGAGCGCCTTTTTGGCCTGCGTGTCGGCAACGGCCATGGCTAGAGCGTAAGCTGCGTCGTTACCAGAGGGAATAATCATGCCGTAAAGCAGTTCTTCCACGCGATACATTTCGTTGTAGCCGATGTTGGCTGTGGATGAACCTTCTTTCATTTGGTCAGGCGCATTTCTTGTGCTTAGCTGCTGGTCTAGGGCGAGGTAGTCCCGAAAACAAGCCGCGACAAAAACTTTGGCGGTTGAAGCGAGAACGAGTTTTTCTCCATTTTCTTTTCTGAAAATAAATTCTTCGCGATCAATGTCATACAAGGCGATATTCGCAGCGGGGAGATCTTCGGGACGAACAGAGATATTGATGGGCGCGAGTTCATTGGCGTCAAAATAGGCTTTGGGCGCAGCGTCTTTGGCAAAAAGCGGGTCGACCGCTTGCGTGGTGCTTGTTTGCGTCTGCGTTTGGGTGTCGAGAGGCCCCGCATGGAG
>JAEWGS010000058.1 GCA_023388205.1 Bacillota bacterium | reverse complement strand
GTTCATTAACCATTATCCAAGAAAAATACTCGAGGGCAACACCGCACTCAGCTATGGCTTAACCCGGATATAATGAAAGGCCTGACGTTGTACAGAAAATCCATTTCATTTTAACTTGCACTTTGCGTGCGCACAGATGAGCATAAAAAAAGCTTGACACATCGTTGCTTCCTGATAGAATAACTTATGCTGTTTAGCGCATCGGGCGGTTAGCTCAGCTGGTTAGAGCGCCTGCTTCACACGCAGGAGGTCGTAGGTTCGAGTCCTATATCGCCCACAGGTCGGGGTGTAGCTCAGGTGGCTAGAGTGCGTGCTTGGGGTGCACGAGGTCGCAAGTTCAAGTCTTGTCACTCCGATATGAGGGACTGCGGCAGCCGCAGTCCTTTATTTTTTAGAAGCTTGACAGTGATTTGGAATTAAGATAAGCTACTCGAGTTCGTAGCCGATTGGTGTAATGGTAACACAGCTGCCTCTGGAGCAGTATTTGAGGGTTCGAGTCCTTCATCGGCTGGGTGGAGATCCGGATAGGATCTCTTTTTTTTTTTATCTCTTAATTTAGCCTAAGCGTACTTTCGCTGGCGTCGTCGAGATGCTTTGTTTCATAACCTCGAGGGCCATATTTAAAAATGATTTTCCCTTGTGTTCAGCGTACCTACTTTTAGATAGAAAAAATTGAGAAAACTGACAAAATAAAAAAATAAAATTGATGTTTTTCTGTTAAAATTGGGACATTCAATCCTGAAAAGCCTTTAATAACAGCCTAATCAGGAGAAAATAGGAGGGAAGGCCTCATGTCAGAAAAAATTATTATCATCGGTGCGAATCACGCGGGAACAGCTTGCGCGAACCAGCTTTTGGGAAGCGGCCAAGATCTTCAAGTTACCTTGATCGATCGCAATAGCAACATCAGCTTTTTGGGCTGCGGTATGGCGCTTTGGATTGGTGACCAGATTTCGACCGGTGACGGGCTCTTTTATAACTGCCCGGAGAACTTTGAAAAACAAGGTGCTACGGTCCACATGGAGACGGAAGTTGAGACGATCGATTATGATCAGAAGACGCTGAACATCCGTCATAAGGATGGAAGAACCGAGACTTTGTCTTTTGATAAGCTCGTTTTAGCGACAGGGTCCAGCCCCATTATGCCGAAGATTCCAGGCGTAAATTTGGAAAACGTTCAGGTTGCCAAGCGTTATCAAGACGCGCAGCTGGCTGTCGAGAAAATGAAGGATGACAGCATTAAGCACGTGACGGTTGTCGGTGCGGGATACATCGGTGTTGAGCTGGCGGAAGCCTTTGAACGTAAGGGCCGTAAGGTGACTTTGATTGATGCGCAAGAACATATTTTGAGCACACACTTTGATCGTGACTATTGTGAGCAAATGGAAAAACGCCTCACGGAGCATGGAATTGATCTGCGACTCGGTGCGTGCTTGACTGAGATTCAAGGACAAACGCGTGTCGAAGCGATCAAAGTCGGAGAAGAGACCATTCAAACGGATATGGTTTTGCTCTGCATCGGTTTCCGTCCGAACAATGAGCTCGGTCGTGATGTGCTGAAGCAAGGTGTCGCGGGCGCTTTCGAAGTGGATCGTCATCAAGAAACTAATGTTAAAGGTGTTTACGCGATTGGTGACTGTGCGACCGTCTACGACAACGCGCTGGGTGAAAGAAACTACATCGCCTTGGCGACGAATGCGGTGCGTTCGGGTATTGTGGCCGCTTTGAATGTGTTGGGCGTTCCGGCGGAGACCTTGGGTGTTCAGGGTAGTTCGGCGCTTTGCATCTATGATTTGCGCATGGTTGCCACGGGATTGAGCCAGGAAAAGGCTAAACGTCACGGCATCGAAGTGGGCGTCACGGAATTCTGCGACTTGCAGCGTCCGGCCTTTATGAATGAAGCTGGCCCCAACGCCCAAGTTAAGATTCGTATTGTCTATCGTCAAAGCGACCATGTGGTCATCGGAGCGCAGCTCATCGGTGAGTGCGATATGAGTGCGGTCATTCATATGTTCTCTTTGGCCATTCAAGAGCAGGTCACGATCGAGAAGATTGCCTTGCTGGATATCTTCTTCATGCCGCATTTCAATCAGCCGTATAACTACATCACGATGGCGGCTATTTCGGCGAAGTGATTTGAATCTTTCAAAAGTGAATGCAATAAAGCCAGTCGGGTCTTTGCTCGACTGGCTTTTGCTTTGTAAAAAATATCGATGAAATTTGCGACTGCGATGAAACTTGCGACTGCGATGAAACTTGCGACTGCGTTTAGGTGTAGAGTTTTCGAATGAGATAATCTGTTAAGCGCTGTGGTAAGAACTTCTGCAGATAGTAAAGTAGTCTGTAGGTCATCCCGGGCACAAAGCAAATGGGGGGATGCTTTTTTTTGCAGATTTTGAGGACTTTTGAGGCGACCCATGAGGCAGAGCGGCCCTTTTGTTCATCTTGTTCCATTCTTGAGATAGAACGATTTGCGCCTGCGTAGGCCGATGAAACATTTAGTTGCTCGAGATGTTCTCTTTGAGCCGTAAAGCCTGTCGACACATCACCAGGTAAGAGCGAACAGACCTTAATCCCTTCTTTTTTGACTTCCATAGAGAGACTTCGTATGAGGCTGGTGAGGGCAGCTTTGGAGGCGGCGTAGTGAGCTTGGTAGGGTAAAGGGAAAAAGGCTGCGGCAGAAGAAATAAAACAAATTCTCGGCTGATGCGTCGTTTGGGACTGGGCTTTTTCGCGCAAATGAGGCAAGAGGGCATTCAGCACTCTGACTGCGCCGAAATAGTTGACATTGAATTGCTGGAGGGCCTTATCAGGAGGACAATTCTCAATGGGTCCAGAAATGCCAAACCCCGCATTAAGTAAGAGCAGATCTGGGCAACCCAGCTCGCGAAGAAGTATTTGAACAGCGTCAAAAGTCGATTGATCGGAGCTTAGATCGCAGGGAATACAGCGAGCCCCGACGGGGGCTTTTTCTCGACGAGAGAAGCCGACAACGCGGTAGCCTTCTTTGAGAAAGGCTTCGGCACAGGCGTAACCAATCCCTGAAGAAATTCCTGTGATCAGGATCAGTGGGGCGCTTGAATAACGAGGCATAAGGTCCTTTCTGTTCGTGAAAAGTGAGGGTGAACGTGGGGACGAAACTGGGGACGCAGCTGCGGATGAAAGTGGGCACTGAAAGTGGGGTGCTTTGAGAATGAAGTTGAAGAAGACCGCACAGAAGAAAGCGTCTTTCACTTTACACGACGGGGATTTTTTTCTAATATTTTAGACAATTCTGAATCTGCGGAGGAGTAACCTGAGTTTGTGGCTTAGAGAGCGGATGGCGCTGAGAATCCGTGCACGGCTCATGTGAAGGTCGCCGCTTCAAACGATTCGGAGGTCGAGGGCCTCGCTTTGAGCTAAATCGTTTCGAGACGAATTGCTTTGAGCTACTTCGTTAGTTCGCATTTCGATTGAGTTCGATTGAGTTTGCATCTAGCTTTTAGCACATACGAGAGCGGGGAAAACCGGTGGTAACGCGGAAGAGATTTCGTCCGGCTTTAGAGTGGCTTAAGGGGGAGATCTTTTTTTTATTTCTCCTTTAAGGCATCAATCATTCAAACGAGGATTTGAAACAACAAAAAGGAGCGCGCGATGGATTTTCCAAAACATTTTGATTTCAAAAAACGCGAAACAGAGATTTTCCAAAATTGGGAGCAGCAAGGCTATTTCAAGGCGCGGGTCAACCCCGACAAGAAACCTTTTACGATTATGATGGCTCCGCCGAATATTACGGGGCAGCTGCACATGGGGCATGCGCTCGATAATACTTTGCCAGACTGCTTAATTCGCTTTAAGCGGATGCAAGGTTATGAGGCGCTTTGGCAGCCGGGCTGTGATCATGCGGCGATTGCAACAGAGACCAAAATTGTGGCGGCGCTCAAAGAGGAAGGTATCGACAAGGACGAGCTCGGGCGCGAAGGCTTTTTGGAACGAGCCTGGCAGTGGAAAGATGCCTATCAGAATCGCATTATGACGCAGCTTCGTCGTTTGGGAACGAGCTGTGACTTTTCAAGAGAACGTTTTACGATGGACGAGGGTTTGTCCAAAGCGGTTCAAGAAGTCTTTATTCGCTATTACAATGAGCAGCTTATTTATCGCGGCGAGCGCATGATCAACTGGTGTCCTACCTGTAAGACCTCAATCTCTGATGCGGAAGTAACTTATGAGGAACAAGATAGTTTCTTATGGGAAATCCGTTATCCGCTGGTCAATGGAGAAGGTGAACTGGTCGTGGCGACGACGCGACCTGAAACTTTGCTGGGCGATACGGCCTTGGCGGTGCACCCAGATGATGAGCGTTATCAGCATTTGATCGGTCAAGAAGTGGAGCTGCCCCTTTGTCATCGAAACATTCCCATCATTGCGGATCGTTACGTCGAACCCGAATTTGGAACGGGTGTTGTGAAAATGACACCTGCGCACGATCCGAACGACTTCGAAGTGGGGCAACGCCATGACCTGCCCATCATCAATGTTTTGAATGATGATGCGACGGTCAATGAAGCAGGAGGCGCTTATCAAGGACTGAGTCGTGAAGCTGCGCGCGCAAAGATAGCAGAAGACCTTGAGACACAGGGATACCTTGTGGGTAAAAAGCCTTTTAAGCATAATGTCGGTGTGTGTTATCGCTGTTTTTCGACGATTGAGCCGCGCTTGTCGATGCAGTGGTTTGTGGATATGGAGCGTTTGGCCAAGCAGGCTTTAGATGCTGTTAAAGAGGGAAAAACACGCTTTATCCCCGAACGCTTTTCTAAGATTTACTACAATTGGTTAGAGAATATTCGTGATTGGTGTATTTCTCGTCAGCTTTGGTGGGGGCATCGGATCCCGGCCTATTACTGTGATCAGTGCGGAACTTTGCATGTCGGCGATCAATCGCCAGAGCGTTGCACAGGCTGTGGTCATGAGCATTTCACGCAGGATCCAGACACCTTGGACACCTGGTTTAGTTCTGCCTTGTGGCCTTTTTCAACTTTGGGCTGGCCGGATCAGACGGAAGATTTGAACTACTTCTACCCAACAGATGTCTTAGTGACAGGCTATGACATTATCTTTTTCTGGGTTGCCCGAATGATGTTCCAAGCGATTGAACTTACGGGTAAAGTGCCTTTCAAAGAGGTTTACATCCATGGTCTCATCCGAGATAGCCAAGGCCGTAAGATGAGTAAATCGCTTGGTAACGGTATCGATCCGCTCGAAGTTATTGATGCGTATGGGGCAGATGCCTTCCGTTATGCGCTTGTTTCGGGGACTGCGCCGGGTAATGATCAGCGTTATGAAGACGGCAAGCTTCAGGCGGGCCGAGCTTTAATTACGAAGTTATGGAATGCGTTCCGATTCATGCTGCCACACCTTGATGTGACGCGTCCCTTTGATGAAAAAGTTCGTCCGAAACTTGAACTTGTCGAAGATCGTTGGATTTATAGCCGACTCAATTGCATGGTTGAGGAAGTGACCCAAAATCTTGAGCATTTTGATCTCGGTGTAGCGCTCGATAAATTGGTGCTCTTTTTGAGAGAAGAATTCTGTGACTGGTACATTGAGATGTGTAAGCCGCGCTTGTTTAACGAGGTGGCGGAGCATCGGGATACGGCCGTGTATCTACTGCGCTATAGCTTCTCGGTTCTTTTGCGACTTTTGCACCCCTTTATGCCTTTTGTCACAGAAGAAATTTGGATTCACGCTTATGGTAAAGATCAAGGTGGGGCTGAGTCGATTATGATCAGTGCTTGGCCAGAAGTGGACGAAAATGCTTTTGATGCCGAAGCGGAAGATCAGATGAGTATTTTCATGGAAGCCGTTCGCCGTTTGCGAAATGTGCGCGCTGAATATCAGGTCGAGCCGAAGCGTGAAATCTCTTTGGAGATTGCAGATCACGCCCAAGTGAATCCCGAGCTCTTTATTCAAAAAGCCCCCGAACTCAAACGCCTGGCCAATGTGTCTCGTGTGGAAATTAAAGCGCTTTCAGATATCGATCAAAATCAAGCCAAAGCGATTGCTTTGCCGGGACTTGAACTTTATGTGCCGATGGCAGATCTGGTCGATCAAGAGGCCGAGCGTGAAAAATTGCAGGCTGAAATTAAGCGCCTTGAGGGCTTGATTCAGGGACAAGAGAAAAAGCTGAGTAATGAGCAGTTCGTTAGCCGCGCACCACAACACGTAGTACAGGCGGAACGCGATAAGCTTGAAGATTATCAAAACCTATTGGAAACGGCGAAGCGCCGTTTGGCTCAGTGACGCGAAAGGCCTTGGACGCGAATGCCACGAGGTGAGATGCGATAAAGGTGAGACGAAAAATCCCTTGAAAGTTTTCAGGGGATTTTTTCTTGTTTGATTCTGTGCTTGAGGAGCAAGTTTTGAGCAGCAACTTTTGGGGCGTAATTTATGAGGCGTAACTTTTGAGTTGCGACCGTTTTTAATGAAACGTAAAAAGGCCCGTTCAGATAAAACTGGGCGAGCCTTTGAGGATCTGAATAGAGTGTTTTGCGTCCTTAATCGTCATAGCCCTTCGGGTTTTGGCTTTGCCAGCGCCAACTATCGACGAGCATACGCTTAAGGTCATATTGTGCTTTCCAATTCAAGATGCGCTCAGCTTTGGATGGATCAAGATAGTTTTCAGCGATATCGCCCGGGCGTCGCCCCTCAATCACATAGGGAAGATCGCGGCCGCAGACTTCACTGTACGCGCGGATGACTTCGAGAACGCTGGAGCCTTTACCGGTGCCTAAGTTAAAGACGTCGAGCCCTTTTCGCTGGAACATTTCGTTAAGGGCGGCAACATGCCCTTTGGCGAGGTCAACCACATGAATGTAGTCACGAATGCCCGTGCCGTCAGGGGTAGGATAGTCGTTTCCGTAGACATGAATTTGATCCAAGGTACCGACAGCAACACGTGCCACGTAGGGAACTAGGTTGTTGGGAATGCCCTGAGGATCTTCACCGATCAGGCCACTTTCATCTGCGCCGAGCGGGTTGGCATAACGCAGCAAAGTCCCCGTGAACTCTGGATCAGAGAGTGCATAGTCTGTCAAAATCCGTTCATTCATGACCTTGGTTTCGCCGTAAGGATTCGTGGCGGGATGCGTACCGTAGCTTTCGGGGATAGGTAACTCGCTTGGATCGCCGTAGACTGTTGCAGAGGAGGAGTAGACAAGCGCATGACAGTTGTACTCACGCATGACCTTGAGCAATCTTATAGTCGAAATTAGGTTGTTTTCGTAGTATTCAAGCGGCTTGGAACAAGATTCTCCGACCGCTTTGAGTGCAGCGAAATGGATGACGGCATCAAAGGGGCCAGCTTCTTGAAATAAAGTTCTAACTTGATTTTCATCTTTTAACTCAACTTGGTGAAAGGGAATGTTCTGACCACTGAGCTTTTCAAGCCGGTGGATGACCTCCTCACGGCTGTTAGACAAATTATCTGCGATGACCACTTTATAGTTGGATCTCAAAAGTTCTAAAGCGGTGTGGCTGCCGATATATCCGGCGCCCCCTGCGACTAAAATCCTCATGATATACTCCGCCTTTCGCCAAGTTCCGATATCGATTAAGGTCGAAAACGCTATTTATTATAAGAAATTTTCTCTTGGGTTGAAGGGTTTTATTTGGGGAAAGTGGCGAAAAATGACTCTTGTTTGGGCGTTTTTTCTCGTCTCGCTTGGCGTTTTTTCTCGTGCGAAGAGAAAAAAGTGAGCGCTCAATGCTGCTTCAGCTATTCGTTCGATTCTTTGTTGTTTTCAGAGTTGAATGTGTCTTCTTCAATCGCTAATTCATCTTGCTGAAGATGCTGGGGGGCGTCGAAATAGTCGGACTGAAAAATAGAGCTGTTTTTCGAGTTGAGCTGATTTTTGGCGGCTTGAGTGAAGGGTGAACCAAAGAAAGAATGAGATAACACATCTTGCTCGCTTTGATTCTGATTGCGGTTGAGGTGAGAACGAATTTCATCGCACGACATGGTAAAAAGTGACGGCCTGGGACTGAACTCTTTGACCTGATTCATTTGCAAGGCTGAAATTTCTTTTTCTCGTTCAAAGCGTCGCCGGCGAAGTCGCTCTTGACGTCGATATTGGGAAGGGCTTTGGGTCGTATATCGGCGAAAAAATTGAGAAAAATAGCTGAGTGAGCGAAAATTCAGCTGCTTGGCAATGGCTTGTAAGCTGTCTTCACTTTCGACGAGATAGTCTTTGATCATTTCAATGCGGACCAGGTGAAAGTAAGCGATAGGAGATAGGCCATAGCGCTTTTGGAACTGACGTGTGAGTACAAATTTATTCACCTGAAAGTGCGCTGCAATATCATCGAGACTGAGCTCGTGTTTAGCGTGCAACTTCATATAAGCAACGATACGCTCGAGATGATCTTCGCTCATGTGGCCTCCTCCATTAGAATATGTGCATAATCATATCAGTGGAGCGACGAAGGGGAAAAGGATGTTGCACTTATTCAGCCCATTTGAGACTTGTTTTGAAGATGAATGCCAAACTTATTTTGAGAAATTTCGAGAGACGACAGCGCAAGTTAAAGCGAAGCAGAAACTGACAGAAGAAGAGCTGCCGCTCCTTTATGTTGGAAGATCTCAGAGTTTCCCCTTCCTTTTGGAGAACCATCAAGTTGCGTATCTCAAAATAGATGCACAGAGCTCTTTGTCAAAACTTTGTGCCAAGATTCAAGTCTATGAAATTGAGGACGTTCCCGTAAGCTACCCTGCGCCCTCTGATCCTTTGGCGATCGACGATGATTATCTGAGAACAAAAGCGGGTTTGTATCCTGATCGCTTGCGATGCCTAGAGGCAGAAGAACTTGAGTCAGGAAGGCTGCAAAGGTATCGTATCCTCCCAGGGACACATCGTTTTTTACTCGCGCTATCTCTTGAATTCGCGGACGAGAAAAAAGAGAAAAAAGAGATAAATGCGATAAATGAGATAAATGAGATAAATGAGATAACTCTGGACTTGTCTCAAGAGATGGCGCAAACTGGCGGCGATGAGAAAGGCGATGACCTGTTTTATTTGCCAAATTTAGGGAAGTTAAAACTGAGCTTGATTTGCGAAGAAAATGAGACTAAGAGCAATGAGGCACAGGTCTGCTTTGATGTTTTACCGCGCGCTTTGCCTGAGTCTGAGATTTTACATACAGAGTGGTTTCATGTGGACTGCCTCTCCGATTATTATGACTTGGAGCCTTTTTCCGAAGCTCATTTTGAGATGATTGATCGCTTTGCTCAAGCTTTGCGAAAAATGGGCGGAAATGTCATTTACACGCCGATTTTGACGCCCTCCTTGGATCTTTCTCCAGAGTCTCACAGAAGCTTTGCCCAATTGCTTCGAGTTCGACGTTTAGCCAAAGGCCAATACGCATTTAACTGGGATCTTGTTGAGCGTTACATGAAAATGATGGATGAGCTTGGCTTTCGTTTTTTTGAAATTTCTCATTTATTCAGTCAGTGGGGCGCTTCAAAAGCTGTAGATGTTTATCTTGAAAAAGATTTATCTGAATCTGATTTAGAGCTGTCGTTTTCTGCGTCATCAGAAATAAAGGGAAATCGTGAACAAGAAAGAGCGAATCCTAGACCCTTTCCCTACGTGCCGAGATCCAAAGAGCGCATCTTTGGTCAAGCTTTCAGTGCCGATGATCCAGAGTATGTCGCTTTTTTAGGTCAGATGCTTGCTGCTTTTTTGGAACGTTGCGAGGCCTGGGGTTTTCGAGATCGCCTGATCTTTCATATTTCAGATGAGCCCTCAAAAGATCAGTTAGCTCAGTATCAAAAAGCCTGCGATGTTGTTGCGCCATGGCTAGAAGGAGAACGACGAATTGACGCCCTGTCAGATCCGGAATTTTACCGTTTAGGCTTGGTTCAAGAGCCTGTAGTCGCCCTAGATCATGAGCCTAATTTTGTGGAAAAATTGGGGCAGGCCCCCGCGCACTGGATCTATTTTTGTACGAGCCAGTCAAAGGGTGTGGTGAATCGCTTTATGGCGCAGCCAATTATGCGTCAAAGGAGCTTAGGGCTTTTGCTCTACGCTCTAGATGGGGTGAAAGGATTTTTACACTGGGGGTTGAATTTTTACAATGCGCAGTTTTCGCTCAAGGCGATCGATCCTCATCTTTGCCCGGACGCGGACGGGAAATTTCCGGCGGGAGATCCTTTCTTACTTTACCCAGGAGCAGAAGGACCGCAATGGAGTCGACGGGCACTAACGCTTCAGGAAGCTTTTGGTGATTTGCGTTTTTATGAATATTTTTCTCGCATTTTGGGGCGAGAGAAGCTTTTGGCGCATTTTGAATCAAAGTATGGCTGTCAGATTGACGCCTTTTTCTATGCGAAAGATCAAGCGATGGGACAATTGGCCTTCGAGATTGAAAAGGAGCTTTACCAGCTGGCCAAAACGCGACAGGACAAAGAGAAAATAGGGCAAGCGATAAATAGATAAAGAGACCCCCAGGGATTAGAGAAAAAAGAGAAAAGATGAGATGTGATAGGGAGCGAGTTCAAGAGAGAAGATGAGATAAAAAGACACGAACAATCGTGAGATAAATAAAAGGCACAGGGGCAAAAATAAAAACTCAGCCCAACACCGCAAAAGATGTCGGGCTGAGTGCCTTATGAGATAAAGAGCGCTTCTTATTTTGTTGAGGGCAACTCAGAATCTGTAAAAAGATTGTGCGCAAGCAGATGAAAATAGCTGCTTGCACACAATTGGCTCAATTACTTAAGCGCGTCTTCGATATCGGAGATCATGATGTTCAGAGCCTGAATGCCACCTTCAGCGATGTACCAAACATCGGGATGCGCGAGATAAATGGCATGGCCATTTTTGATGGCGTCAACGTCCTTGGTCAAATCGTTTTCAACGATTTCCTTGGCAGCTTTGGCACCTTTGGCCTGAATGGCCGCATCGCGGTCTAGGATAAACATGTACTGAGGATTCTTTTCGACGACGAATTCGAAGGACGCTTCATTGCCGTGTGTGGAGGTGGACTTATCTTGTTCAACACCAATGTTTTGGAACCCGATTTCGTTGCTGATCAATGAACAGCGGCCGTCTTTACCGAGAATGTTGAGGCTTCCCTTGGTGACAAGACCGACGATGGCGGTCAGATCTTTGGCTTTCTCCTGAAGCTTTTTAATGCGCTCATCAAAGCCTTTGAATCGACCATCGACTTTCTCTTCACGCCCAAAAATCGAGGCAATGGTTTTTGCATTGTCATGCGTGCTTTGAACCACACCTTTTTCCTTGTCGATGCCGAGGAAGACGACAGGGGCAATCTTGCTGAGCTCGTCGTAGGACTTAGCCAAACGGCCGCCGATGAAGATGAGATCAGGTTTAGCGCTATTCAAAGCTTCCAGGTCCACTTCTTTGACGGTGCCGAGATTGATGAGATCTTCGCGGGTGAGAATATCTTGGAGATAGTCGATTTTTCCGCTAGAAGAACCCAGAACACGATCGCTCAAGCCGAGCTCTTGAAGAATATCAAGGCTGGCCATGTCCATGACGGCGAGGCGCTTGGCGTCGTAGGGGACTTCGAGATCGACGATCTCACGCTCAGCGTTGTAAGACTTGATCGTGATCTTTTCCGGCTTTGCGGCCTCAGAGCTTTCTTCAGCACGCAGCGCGGGGGCAAAAGTCGCAAGACCAAGCACGGCAGCGAGCAGAGCTGCCATCAAGCTGGAACCAAACTTTTTCATATAAAGGTACTCCTTTCCCTAAATGGGATGATCTATTTGCAGCGGTTCAAAGAACCGGTTCTGCCGAAATTGATGGGTGGGCATTTTAGTAATACAGAGCTAGAGGTCGCCCTTTGACCTCAAGAATCTCAAAATCAACTTTGTAAATATCTTCGAGATTTTCTTTCGTCATCACCTCTTTGACTGGACCGAAACTATGGATTTTACCCTCGACGAAAGCGCAAACGTAGTCGCTATAAAAAGCCGCATAGTTGATCTCATGCAAAACGAGAATGACCGTCTTCCCAAGTTCGTCACAAAGCTTGCGGACGGTTTGCATCAGCTTGGCCGCATGGAAAATATCGAGGTTGTTCGTAGGTTCGTCGAGTAAGATGTATTCCGTGTCTTGAGCGATGACCATGGCGATGTAAGCACGTTGCCTTTGTCCGCCCGAAAGTTCATCAATAAAGCGATCTTGAAAGTCTTCAAGCTGCATGTAAGAGATGGCTTGATCCACAATGGATTCGTCCTCAGCGCTCAAATGACTTCCTGAATAGGGAAAACGACCAAATTGTACAAGTTCACGTACGGTCAACTTCATGTTGATGTTGTTGTGCTGCGTTAAGATGGCGAGGTGTTTGGCGAGATCTTTGCTCTTCCAGTCTTGGATGTCTTGGTCCTTAAAGTGCACAAGGCCGCTATCTCTTGCAATGAGCCGCGAGATGATGTTGAGAACGGTCGATTTTCCCGCGCCGTTTGGGCCAATGAGAGAAAGAACCTTTTGTTTGGGAATTTCAAAGCTCACTTCATCGACGACAACTTTTCCATCATAAGATTTTTTGAGAGATTCAATACGCATGAGAGCCTCCATAAGATTTGAGTGTGCTCGGTTTGTTCGATTGGATTGGGTCTGATTTGATCTGGCTGGGTTCGGTTTGGGCTGGGTCAGAGGTGGTTTGGGCTGGGTCAGAGGTGGTTTGGGCTGGGTTGAGTTGATCCCGTTTCGGGGTGAGTTTTGTTTTGGGGCGAAGCAAATTTTTGGTCCTAAATTGATTTTCGGGTCAAAATGAGATACAGGAAGTAAATTCCTCCGCCAACTGTGATAAAGACGCTGATGGGGATCACGTAGTGGAAGCAGTGTTCAACTAAGAGCTGGCCGCCGACGATGCCGATCATCCCGAATAAAGCGGAAGCGGGGATGAGATGACTGTGTCGATAGCCTTGAATGTACTGTCGTGCAAGGTTGGCCAAAATGAGTCCGAGGAAAGAAATCGGTCCAACGAGTGCGGTGGCGACAGCAATACATAAGACGACGCCCAAAAGAAGCTTTCTTAAGCAGCGATCAAAAGGCACACCCAAGTTAATCGCGACATCTTTTCCGAGGCTGATGACATCAAGCAAACGCAGCTCAGGGAGAGAAAAGAGAATAATGAGTGAGAGCAAGATAAAAGAGAAAAAAATGATCTGTGTGTTGGATTTAGTGAAACTGGCGACCAAAGTATTCAGGAGACTGTCGTACTCATTGGGATCCATAAGTCGTGTCATACTGGTCTGAAGAGAAGAGAAAAAAGAAGTCAAAATCGTGCCGACGAGAAGGACATAGAGGACATTGTTGCCCGTCTTTTTGAAGAGAAAACTGTAAATTAAGGTCGCAATGAAGCCCATAAGCAGGACGTCGACAGCAAAAGAGAGATTGGCATTTCGCGCCAAAAAACTTCCAGAGCCCGCGATGAAATAAACAGCTGTGTGAATGAGCGTGTAAAGTGAATTCATCCCAAGAAGACAGGGGGTGACGATCGTATTCCTAATGACAGACTGAAATACTAAAGAGGCGCCGCCGATGGCAAAAGAGGTTAAAACCATGACAATGAGCTTGGGAATGCGAAGGCGCAGCGCAAACTCAATTTGCGATGTTTCGCGTCCGTAAAGTCCCCAGCTGAGATAAATGATGATCGCAGCCAAAGCGATAATTGAGAGAAAAAGTAGTTTGTAGCGACCGCGCAGAAGCTGAGCCCGACTTCTTAATTGGGCCTTTTGAGCGCCTTGGCACAACTTGTGCTGCGTTTGCTTCAAGGTGAGGTCAGGAGAGATCTTGACTCCTGATTGAAGCCCTAAGTCACTGCCGAAATGAAGTTCAGAACTTCGTGTCAGATCGGTCATTGCTCTTCTCCTATCGTGTCTGATTCTGAGGACATGCGAGACTGGTCAGTCAATAAATTAGATGATGTGGCCGAGGCGGATGATGTTGTTGAGTTGGTTGGCTGAGGTGTATGAGCAGAAGAGAGGGCTTTGGCTAATGCGTCAGAACAGGGTGAGGTTGTAGCCATGAGGCGTGGGGAGAGTTTGAAGCTAGGACGTCGCCCTTTGAGTCGAAAAATGAGAAAGACTGCAAAAATAAGGCTGCCGAGAATGCCGCTAATGAGACCAATAGGGAGTTCATAGGGCGGAATGATGATACGAGCCAAAATATCGCAGGCGACAACAAAAAGACAACCAAAGAGAGCGGTATCTAAAAGATTGCTGCGAATACGGTCACCTTTGAACATGGAGACGGTATTGGGGACGATCAGTCCGATATAAGAGATAGACCCAACCACGGCAACAATCGCCGCCGTGATGACTGCTGCAAGGGTCAGGCCACCAAAGAGAATGAGTTGGTAGGAGACACCCAGATTCTTTGAGAAATCTTTTCCCATACCGACGATATTAAAGTGATTGGAATAAAGGTAAGCCAAAATAATTAAAGGGAGCGCGATATAAACGAGTTCATAGCGGCCACGAACGACGCCCGAAAAAGACCCAACCAAAAACGATGACAGTGCCTGATTGAGCTCGAAGCGAAAAGCGAAATAACTGGTCACGCCGCCGATGACATTGCCAAACATGATGCCGACGAGAGGTACCATGGCTGTACTTTTGAATTGGACCCTTTGGATAAATGCGACAAAAATCCAGGTGCCTGCGATGGCAAAAGCGAAAGAGCAAAGCGCTCGCCCCCAAAGTCCAAAATTCGGGCAAAAAATAAGTGCGAAGAGAATGCCCATTTGCGCTGAACTCAAAGTGGCGCCGGTGCTAGGAGAGACAAATTTGTTCATGCAAAGTTGCTGCATGATCAGTCCTGCGACACTCATGCCAGCACCTGTACATAACAGTGCGAGAAGACGAGGTAGACGCGAAACCAAAAAGATGTGCCAGGCCTCCGGATGACCTTGAAGCAGTGTTTTGATATCGAGATCTAAAACGCCAATAAATAGAGAAATGACTGAGAGAATAAGAAGAAAAAGAGTCAAGATGAGACTCGATTTTTGGGGCTTAAAGCTTAGATTCAAGGCTTTTCCTCCATGCGAGATGATGTGTGAAACACTTGAGAAAATTGTTTGGGGAATGAGTCATCAGGTCTCAAACTTCCTTGAGGGAAAGGGCCTCGACGAAAGGATCTTCTAGAGGTCCGCGGATATTCATGATGCTGTAATTTCAATTTTCTGCGTTGGTTTCAGGTGGGTTCATGTGTCGCTGGAGCTGGCTTGATCTTGAGCTGGTCATTTGATTTTTTGGGGCGAAAGTTAGCTTTAACTAACCTCAAAAGCGATGAGATTTTAGCAAGAGACTTTGGCCTAAGACAAGGTGCCAAATCACAGTTAGGGAATTTTTATGAAAAGAATCTGCTTAACTTGGGTCGAATTTCGATGACTCTGCGTTTTTTATACAAAATTTGGTCGAACCCGCCCAAATGAATAAAAACCTAGACAGAGGGATATGGAGCGAGAGGCATGATCCATGGAGAGGCGTCGTCAATAAGGGAAAGCGAGACAAAAAGTAAGACGAAAGAGCCAAAAACGAAACTAAAACGAGAAAAAAGCGAAAAAACGAGATGAAAAAACGAGATGAATGCGATCACTGCATCTTGTGCTTAGACAGCTACTGTGAGCAGGATACAAGATTTGAGTTGAAGATCGGTCGAAAGAAAATCTAAGTAACGTAGGAACTAACTTGAGTCCCTTAGCGGAAAGCTCTAAAATATTTGGCTCAAACTTGCCTCATTGGGGGTTGAGCATGAAGGAAAAAACAGGAATTAACTGGAATCAAGAGCAAAATTATTTGTCGAATGTTTTGCGTTTCATTCAAAATCGCATTGCGCAATTGACGAAGCAACGGGGAGAGCTTGAACTTTGGACCGTTGAGAAGAAAAAAGAAGCCTACGATGAGCATATGGAGCTCAAGCAAGGACCAGACAATGCGGTTTTGCAGCAACAACTCTACGAGGCGGAGCTTTTGAATCAAAAACAGCTCGAAGAGATTCGCCAACTGAAGCAGGCTTTGTCTTCGCCCTATTTTGCGCGGGTGGATTTTCGCTTTGATGGTGAGGCGCAAGCAGAAGCCTTTTATATTGGGTTGCATACACTTATTGATACAGAAGCTTATGCGCAGTACGTCTTAGACTGGAGAAGCCCTTTGGCAGAGCTCTATTACGATGCGGATGAGGGGCGTAGTCATTTTCGCGCAGATGGGAGAGATATTTGGGGCGAAGTGCTTCAAAAATTCCAATATGTGATTACACATGGTGTTTTAAGGCATGCTTCTTTGCGCGGCAAAGAGATGTATGACGAGATGCTTTCAATGGTTTTGGGGAACAAAGCTTCCAGCAAAATGAAAGAGATCGTCTCGACCTTACAAAAAGAGCAAAACCGCGTGATTCGAGAGAATCCGAAACATTCGGTACTCATTCAAGGTGTTGCGGGGTCTGGGAAAACGAGTGTTGCTTTGCACCGCGCAGCTTGGTTGATGTACGCAGATGAAAAACTGCAAGGGGATCAGATCCTTTTGATTTCGCCGAATGAATATTTCTCAGATTATGTGGCTGAAGTTTTGCCTCAACTGGGTGAGACAAAAGCGCGCATGAGTACGATCGATCGTCTATCAAGAGATCTTTTGGGCGAAAAAGAGGGGCGTTTTGAACGGATGGATATTCGCCCTGCAAGCATCGAAAAGAAAAGAATGCTTTATGACTTGAATACGCCCAAACAGATGCGCGATTTTATCTCGCTTTTTGAGAAAAAGAATTTTTCCCCTGAAGAGATCCGTGTGGGTGGGTCGACGGTGAGTTCAGAAACTCTGGCGGACCTTTATAAGCGATTTGATCAAGTAGAACATTTCGCGCGTCTACCGTTGATTTTGCAAAATTTGCAAAGCCATATCAGTGCGGCTGTTTTTCATAAGGCGAAAGATCGTCTGATGAATCAGCTTTGGAATATGTATCAGGTGCATCGTATCGGCGGCATTTACGAGGCCTACCGTCAGTTCGTAAAAAATGGGGATTTTGATCTTAGACCGGATCAGGAACCTGCACCTAATTTAGGTGAGACGCTTTATGGAGATGCTTATCGCGATACACGCTCTCGTCATGAGAACACACAGGGTGAGGCGCTGATTCAAAGTGCACGCTCTGGTCAACGACATTTTTCTTCTGAAAAACGACGTCTGACTGCGGTCTCAAAGGAACGTTTGAGCTCCGAAAGTGTTTCCCATGGAGTGCAAAATCGAGATCTTGATTTGAGACGTCAAATTGCGGCAGGCAAAATTAGTCCAGAAGATCTTTTGGCGCAACAGAGCGCTCAAGTGGGTCAGTTGAAAGTGGGGTCGCAGGGTTTTGACCAAGTCGATTTGCGCTTTATGGCTTCGCTTTATGTGCAGCTTTTTGGGACAGAGTCACTTCAATGGTGCCAACATTTGATCGTCGATGAGTTTGAAGATTTGGGATACCCTGAGCACATGATGCTTTCGCGACTTTTCAGCTGTCCCAAGACACTGATTGGAGATGTGTACCAAAATTTGGTGACGCAGATGGATGAGGCACACCTCGATCTGATCGAGTCGATTTATCGGGAAAGTCAATCCCATCATTTGTTGAGAGAAAATTTCTCAAAAGCGTATCGTTGTTCCAAAGAAATTGGGGAGTTTTGCGCCGCTATGCTTCCGGACATTGCTCTGGAAGCGGTTGAAAGAAGTGCAGGTCCCGTCAAACTTTTGGAGCTTTCTTCTGAACACAGCAAGTTTTCTGAGGTTTGTGCTTTTGTCGTCGATGAATTAAAGACGTTGCAATATCGATTGATTGCGGTGTTGTTCGCAGATGAAGCTAAACGAGATGACATGTACGAGGCTTATTTGAAATTGGGGCTCAAGGCGCTCCGAAAACCCTATGATCCAGAGGCTTTGAATGCAGTCCCAATGTTCCTAACAGCCGAAGAAGCACGAGGGATGGAGTTTGATGCGGTCCTTTTAGCAGAAATTCCCAAGATCACTTCAAAGGCCTCACCAGAAAGAGAAACGCAAGAGATCGATACGAGATCTCTTTACGTGTCTGCGAGTCGTGCCTTGCATCAATTGATTGTTCTCTCGGAATCAAGAGACGATTTAGATGTCCTAGAAGCTTTGATGGGCAAGAAAACTTTATCACCTCAAGGTGAAGCGCATTTATCGTCGAAGGACAGAGAAAGCGAGAAAATCTTAGAGCAAGAAGCGAAAAATGCGAAAAAGAACGGCTCTTCTGAGCGCGATGTTTTGCCTTATGTGCGTTTACATGTTAAAGCGATGGATGAGCTCTTTGATGAGGAAATGCTCCACAAAACGGCAGATGTGCTTTCAAATTTAAGCGGAGATTTTGAAGAAAATGTGGCGGGCTTTTTGAGTCAGGTTGATTGAGCGTGTCATGAGAACCTGTCGTGCGAGAACTAAAAAAGAGATAAGAAAGGGAGACAAGGGATGAAAGCGGTCATTCAACGCGTCAAAAAAGCTCATGTAGAAATCGATGGGAAGGTCGTCGGCAAAATTAATCGGGGACTTCTCATTCTTTTGGGTATTGGGGCTGAAGATGATGAAGCGAAAATAAAGCGCCTCTATCAAAAAATTAAAGCGCTGCGGATCTTTGTCGATGAAGCGGGCAAAACGAATTTGAATTCTGAAACGGTATCGGCCGAGTGGCTCATCGTATCGCAGTTCACCTTGCTTGCGGATTGTCGCAAAGGTAATCGACCCAGCTTCACTTCAGCGGGAGACCCGAAGCGAGCCCAAGCCTTGTATGACTTTTTTTGTGATTTAGCTCGCCAAGATTTGGGCGAGGGCTGCCAAACGGGAGAATTTGGGGCGGATATGGCGGTATCTTTGATTAATGATGGACCTTTTACGATCGTTTTGGGAGATGAGATTCTTTAACCTGTGAGATTCTTTAATCTGAGCGAAAAGCTTGATGCGTCAAGCAGCGATCTTTTGAGATGTTTTTTGTGCCTGGAGTTCGGTCGTGGCATCGCGGCCGAACTTTTTGATGCCCATAAACGATAGAAAAGTTGTGAAAAATAGACAATAAAGAGATGAATTAACCTTGAATCATCGGGTGAATTGACTTATGATGCACAAAAGTCTATGTGTTGAGGTGCATGTAATGAAGACAGATATTGAGATTAGTCGCGAAGCCCAACTCAAACCTATCCTTGAGATTGCAGCAAAACTTGGACTGAGCCCAGAAGAAATGATCCCTTACGGGCATGATAAAGCGAAAATTTCGAGTCAAGCGATTAAAAAACGCGAAAAAGAAGCTCAAGGGAAACTTATTTTAGTCACAGCTATTTCACCGACCAAGGCGGGCGAAGGGAAAAGCACAACGACCATCGGGCTAGGTGACGCCCTGAGTCGCTTAGGTAAAAAAACTTTGCTGTGCCTGAGAGAACCATCGATGGGGCCTGTCTTTGGCATCAAAGGTGGCGCTGCAGGCGGCGGCTATGCTCAGGTTGTCCCGATGGAAGACATTAATTTGCACTTTACAGGTGATATGCATGCGATTACGGCCGCGAATAATCTCATTTGTGCTTGCATTGATAATCACCTCTATTGGGGAAACGAGCTGCGCTTTGACCTTGAGAAAATTACTTTCAAGCGCTGCATGGATATGAATGACCGTTGTCTTCGCGAAGTGATTGTTTCCAAAGGCATTCGCAAGGATCGCGATGTGCGCTCGGACGGATTCAATATCACGGTGGCTTCAGAGATCATGGCGGTTCTTTGCTTAGCCAAAGATGAGCAGGATTTAAGAGCCCGTTTGGGTCAAATGATGTTGGGCTATAACGTCGACGGCGATGCAATTTATTTGCGCGATTTGGGGATTGAAGGCGCGCTTTGTCTCATTCTCAAAGATGCGATTTTGCCCAATCTTGTGCAGACCTTAGAGAATGTTCCGGCATTGATTCACGGCGGTCCTTTTGCCAATATTGCCCACGGCTGTAACTCTGTGATTGCGACCAAAGCTGCGTTAAATCTTGCTGATTATGTTGTTACAGAGGCGGGTTTTGGCGCTGACCTTGGGGCGGAAAAGTTTTTGGATATAAAGTGCCGTTTTGCAGGTTTGAATCCTCAGGCCGTCGTCCTTGTCGCAACCTGCCGCGCTTTGAAGATGCATGGCGGTCAAGACTTTGACGATTTGGCGACGGAGAATATTGCGGCGCTTGAGAAAGGCTTTGCGAACTTGGATCGTCACATGGAAAACATCCGCAAGTTTGGGCTGGAGGCTGTAGTCTGTATCAATCGTTTCCCGACAGATACCGAAGCTGAGCTCGACTGCTTGCGTCGTCATTGTGCCGAAAAAGCTTATCGCGTGGCTTTGTCTGAAGTTTTTACAAAAGGATCTGAAGGCGGACTGGCCTTAGCCGAAGAAGTTTTACATTTGCTCGATGAGCGGAAAACAGCTGCCCCTTATCAGCCAATCTATCAGCTTGAAGATTCCTTTGAAGAGAAACTGGAAAAAATTGTCACGAAAATCTATGGAGCCAGTACTTTTGAACTGACCGATGAAGCAAAAGCGGATCTTGAACGCCTAAGACATTTGGGCGTAGACCATCTGCCTTTATGTATGGCTAAGACGCCGAACTCTTTCACGGACGATCCCAAAGTGCTTGGTGCGCCAGACGGATTCAAGATCACAGTCCGTGAGATTCGTCCTTCTTTGGGCGCGGGATTTTTGGTTTGCTTGACGGGTCAAGTCATGACGATGCCCGGTTTACCTAAGCGTCCGATGGCCATGGATATGGATATTCGAGATGGCGTGATTACGGGTTTGAGTTAAGGCGAGATGAAAGCATATTGACGAGAATGCCGTAGCAAAAGAACATTCCAGGTCAATTGAATGGCGCTATTCAAAAGGGGCAATAAAAAACGAGATAAAATAGGGCAAAGAGATATGACTTTGCCCTATAGGAGGCAGCATGAGCGACGAAAGCAGTCAAAAGACGATGCACCGTGCACTTCAACATGTTAAAGCGTTTTCTTGGAAACGCTTTGCGATATGGAACTTGGGGACTCTTTTAATTGCCCTGGGTGTCTACTTTTTTAAGTTTCCCAACCACTTAGCCATGGGGGGTGTCAGTGGTATCTCGGTTATCTTCGCCTACTTTGCGCCCAATCTTTCGGCCTCAAATGCCGCCTTGATTTTGAACGGTATTTTGCTGGTTATTGGATATATTTTCATCGGGCGAAGTTTTTCTTTTGCGACGCTCTACTGCACGATTTTGCTTTCTGTTTTGCTGAATTTTTTCGAATGGATTTGCCCGATGACGGCGCCGCTGACGGATCAGCCAATCCTTGAACTTTGCTTTGCGATTTTGCTGCCGGCAATTGGAACGGCTCTGCTTTTTAATACTTTCGCGTCAAGTGGCGGAACCGATATCGTCGCGATGATTGTCAAAAAGTATTGCCGCCTTAATATTGGGCGTGCGCTGTTAGCAACGGATGCTTTAATCGTAATGGCGACCTACTTTATTTTTGGCCCCAAAACGGGTCTGATGTCCGCCTTGGGTCTTCTCGCCAAGTCTTTCATGGTCGATTCAGTGATCGAAAATATCAATCAGTCCAAATATTTTACGATCATCACGAAAAAGCCTGAAGTGTTTGACTCTTTGATCAAAGATCGTCTGCATCGCTCAGGGACGATTCTTAAGGGCAAGGGCATGTATAGCGGTGAAGAGCACAGCGTGATTTTGTGTGTGGTATCGCGCTATCAGGCCGTTTTGTTGCGAGAAGCGGTTTCGACAATTGATCCTTCCGCATTTATCATGATCACAGATACAAGCCAGATTATCGGCAAAGGTTTCCAAGCCTTTCATTAGTGTGTCACGGAGGTGAGGCGTAAGATGGACGCTGCATATCTCTTTAATACCGGACAGAACTACGAAGCTTATAAATTTTTAGGAAGCTTCAAAAAAGAGCAGGGCTATGATTTTCGCGTCTATGCGCCGTCAGCTCAGCGCGTCTTTGTTACGGGTTCTTTTTGCGATTGGGATCAGGGGCGACATGAGATGCATCGCATCGGGGAGACGGGGATTTTTGAACTCTCTTTGGACGACGTTCCCGATTGGAGTCGTTATAAATACGTGATTGTCGGGGCGGATGGCGAGTGGCGCTTGAAGCAAGATCCTTTTGCAAGACATCAAGAACTCAGACCGGGAACGGCCTCTATTTGCTATCCCCAAACTGAATTCGAGTGGACCGATGCCGAATTTATCAAAGCGAGAGATGCCGGCGATGCTAGAAATCTCAAACCGCTCAATATTTATGAATGCCATTTAGGCTCTTGGCGTAAATACCAAGATGGCCATTATTTTGATTATCGTCGCCTGGCCGTTGAACTCGCAGAGTATTTGACCGATATGGGCTATAACGCACTCGAGATTTTGCCAGTGATGGAGTATCCCTTGGATGATTCTTGGGGCTATCAGGTCACGGGTTACTTTGCGCCAACGTCGAGATATGGGACACCGGAGGATTTCGCGTGGTTCGTTAATCATCTACACGAAAAAGGCATTCGAGTCATTTTGGATTGGGTGCCGGGGCATTTTCCCAAAGACGATTTTGCTTTGGCCCGCTTTGATGGGAGTCCCTGCTATGAGTATGCAGATACGAGAATTGGTGAGCATAAGGAATGGGGCACTTTAGTTTTTAACTATGGCAAATCCGAGGTGGTCAGCTTTTTGCTCTCGAGCGCTTGGTACTGGCTTCAAGAGTTCCATTTGGATGGGCTTCGTGTGGATGCTGTCAGCTCGATGATTTATCTCAACTATGATCGCACCGAGTTTTTAACCAATTGCTACGGTGGTACGGATCACTTGGAAGCGCTGGACTTTTTGCGGCAATTGAACCAGCTTGTGCGTCAATATAAGCCAGGCGTCATCATGGCAGCCGAGGAAGCGACGACTTATCCGGGTTTGACTCGAGATGTCGAAGAAGGCGGCTTAGGTTTTACACATAAGTGGAATATGGGCTGGATGCACGACAGTTTGGATTACGTCAAAGTGGACTATTATGCGCGCCGCTATTATCACAACAAGCTAACCTTCCCTTTGACCTACGCTTTTAGCGAACGGTATATCTTGCCTTTGAGCCATGATGAGGTGGTCCACGGGAAAAAATCGCTTATCGGACGAATGCCGGGAGATATTTGGCGTCAGTGTGCCTCGTTGAGAACGTTGTTTGTTTGGCAAATCGCGCATCCCGGTGCTGTTCTTAATTTCATGGGGGCAGAATTTGGTCAGTTTATTGAATGGCGCTTCAAAGAAGAACTCGAATGGTTCATGATGGAATATCCACTGCATCAGAAAATTCAAGATTTTGTTCGGGATTTGAACCACTTGTATTTGCGAGAAAAAGCGCTTTTTGATCAGGACCAGAGTTGGGAGGGCTTTCGCTGGATTGCTCCGGATGACGCCTCGCATTCGGTTTATGTTTTTGAGCGAATTGCGTCTGATGGCGAAAAAGTGCTTGTGATTTTGAACATGACGCCTGCCGTTTTGCGTGACTACCGTATTCCGCTTGAGTATTACCAGCCTTATGAGGTTTTGATCAATTCAGATGATGCCTGTTATGGTGGATCTTCTTTTTGGGGAGAAGACAGTGTGGCCAAAGTGTTCTACCCAGGACCTCAAGACTACGAGAAAAAACAAGCTGAGCGAGCACAGCGCTACCAAAAGGAAGAGAAAAAGCGAGAAAAAGATCAAAAAAAGCGAGATCAACTCATTAAGGCAAGAGATGCTTATCAAGCGCTTCTTTTTGAAGGAGACGAGGCTTCTCGAAGATTGGCTATGGCGGATGTCTTTAATCTGCCCATCCCTGAGCTGCCGCCGATTTCTTTACCTGATGTTGACGCGCCTTATCTATGCTTTGATTTGCCACCTCTATCGGCGATTTTGCTTAAACCTAAGACCGAGTCGAATGTATCTTAACTGTGTGAAAGGCGCCAAATGACGTGAAACATTGCCATAAAATCGGCGAAAATAGGGGGAGAAGCAAAGGTGCGTCAAAATTGACATAGACGATATTGCATCGGATAACGACTTCAATCTGCAATCAAACCGCCTACGGGCGGTTTTTTTTTATGCCTCAAGATAAGCGAAAGAAACAAGTAAAAACGGTGCGAAATTTATGACGACGAATAAGATTCTCTAATGTTGGGCTGTAAATGTGAGATAAAAAAAAGCAAGTTGGTGATCAACTTGCTTGAGAGCCACAGGTGAGAATCGAACTCACGACCTATTCATTACGAGTGAATTGCTCTGCCCCTGAGCTACTGTGGCGACTACGCTTGATCAATTATATAGAGTCCTTTCAGCTTGTCAAGAGAAATCTATCAAACTTTATTTTGTTTTTGGGCTTAATCCGTCGAGCTTAGCTTGGGGAAAAGCGTTACAATCGGTCTATGGATACGAAACGTTTGAATAAATATCTTTCAGAATTGGGTCTTTGTTCGCGCCGTGAAGCGGATCAATGGATCTTAGCCGGACGTGTGTCGGTGAATGGACAGCGAGCTCAGATGGGACAAAAAATTAGCGAAACCGATGAAGTGACTGTCGACGGGAAAAAAGTTCGTGCGAAGCGCCCAAAAAGTCTTTTGATTGCATTGAATAAACCTAGAGGGATCGTGTGCACAACGGATCGATCGGAGCCTGCCAACATCGTAGATTATTTGGGGCTAGATGAGCGCATTTTCCCTATCGGTCGTTTGGATAAAGACAGTGAGGGCTTGATTTTGCTCACGAATGAGGGCGCTTTAGTCAACCGAATTTTAAGGGCTCGTTACGGTCATGAAAAAGAGTATCTTGTTGAGACAAAAGACGTTTTCGACGAGGCTTTTTTGCGAGAGATGGCGAGCGGTGTGAAAATTTTGGGCCAGTGGACGAAACCCTGTCGCGTGAAACGGACGGGGCCGAAGCGCTTTCGCATTATTTTGACGCAAGGCTTAAATCGCCAGATTCGTCGTATGACCGAAGCCTTGGGACACGAGGTGACTATGTTGCGCCGAATTCGCATCATGAATATCACTTTGGGTAGCTTGCCCGTCGGACATTATCGCGAGTTAGGATACAAAGAACGTGCACAGCTCGAAGGCTTGTTAAAACAGGCTGAGAAACGAATTGATGGCAGCGCGGACGAAGCTTTTGAGGGTGAGGAAGCTTGATGCAAGTCGCGTATAAAGCAGAAAAAGCGCCCGCATTGAGGCGCGGGGCCTGGCGCATTTTATTTGAAGATAACCATGTTTTGGTCGTCGAAAAAGGTACGGGGATTTTGAGTCAAGCCGATGGCAGTGATCGACCGTGTTTACCCGATTTGATTAAGGCCTATATCAAGGAACGAGATCAAAAACCTGGGCAGGTATATTTGGGCCTGATTCACCGCTTGGATTTTGAAACGTCGGGACTATTGATTTATGCGAAAACATCAAAAGCAGCGGCTCGACTTTCGGATCAAATGCGACGTCATCAAATTGATAAACGCTATCTTTTAATCGCAGAAGGGGCGAGCGCGCTGGAAGAAAGCGGGCAGATGCGCGATTGGTTAAAAAAAGATCCGAAAACGAAGTCATCTTCCGTGGTCTTTCAAGATACTGATGGTGCGAAAATGGCGCAATTGCGGTACCAAAGAATTTCTGAGATTCAAAAAGACACAGCTCTCTTTTGGGTGCGCTTACAAACGGGGCGAAGTCATCAAATCCGGGTGCAGTTTTCTCATCGCAACGCTGCTTTGCTCGGGGATGAGCGCTATGGAAAAGCAAAAAGTTTAGGAGAGCTGGCCTTGCACGCTGCTTATTTAAGTTTTCTGCATCCTGTTGCGGCAAAACCTTTGGCATTTTGCGCTTTCCCGACAGATGAGAGATTTTCTCTCTTTTCGCATCAGATTTCGCAACTTGATATTAACGAGCTAGAACCTGCAAGCTGGGAGGGAAAAAACTATGAGACACTTGCTCTTAGTTGATGGACACAGCATTTTATTTCGCGCTTTTTATGGGATGCGGCGTACGGGATATTTGACAGATTCTAAAGGGCGACCCACTGCGACGGTGCATACTTTTTTAAGCATGCTATTAGCACAATTAGAAGCGAGAAAGTATGACGGTTTGGTTGTGTGTTTTGACCGCCCAGAGAAGACTTTTCGCCACCAAAAATATGAAGCCTATAAAGCGAATCGCTCAGCACCTGAGCCAGAGTTGTTAGAGCAACTTGAGATTTTGCAAGAACTCTTGAAAAAAATGGAGATCAAAACACTTTCTTTGCCAGGGTTTGAGGCGGACGATTTAATTGGGACGCTGACAGCGAAGGCTTCTAAAGAAGGATTTTGTAGCTATATTTTTAGCGGTGACCGAGATGATTTTCAGCTGCTTTCGGAGCAAATTATTCAACTGTATCCAGGACGAAAAGAGATCTTGGAAGTTTCTGCCCAAAATCTCCCAGAGGTTTTTCATGGGATGCGGCCAGATCAGGTCGTCGACTTCAAAGCGATTGTGGGAGACAGTTCAGACCATATTCCTGGGGTTAAAGGGCTCGGAGAAAAAGCGGCCCAGCAACTGCTTTCGATATATCAAGATTTAGACGATATCTATGCGCATTTGGATGAAATTAAGCCGCTTTGGAAGAAAAAACTAGAAGAAAACCAAGAGACCGCTTTTTTGTCTCGGGAATTGGCGCAGATTGACCGCGACGTTCCTTTGGATTTGGATTTTTCGACGTTTTCTTTTGAAGGGATGTTCGCAGAACAAAGTGCAGATGCGCTCATTGATTTAGGGCTTCAATCCGTCCGAAACCGCTGCGAAAAAGTTGCGAAAAAATATGGGCTAGAGATGGCGCAAACAAATAGTTTTCGTCCTTCGCAGAATTTAAGCAATTCAGACGAGAGAAAAATTTTGCGTTTGGTGAGCGAGGCTGAAAAAGCTGAGGCTAAAGCAGAGCCGCTTTTATCAAAAGAGGAACTTGTCAAGAAAGCCCCTTTAATGATTCTTCTCTCAGATTTGGGAGAAGAGATAAATTTGGACCTAAAAGATGAGGCGCTAGCAGAAGCGCCAAAACCCAAATCCAAAGTACTCGACCTTCTTTTGATTGCTCCTGCCACAGAAGGTCAAGAGGAACACTTGGGGACTTTGCTCTCTTATGCGTGCTATGAAGACTGGTTTCTCGCATGGAAGCAAGCTGAGTTAAAGGGGAAAACATTACTCCTTCGCTCGGGAAAAGCAAAGTTAAAAGAGTGGTTAGCGTGTGGCTTGGATTTTGAGCCCGATCTGTTTGATTTGGATGTGGCACTTTATGCCTTAGGCGAACAGGTCAAAGATATGAGCCCGGAAAAGCAATGTGAACTCATTCTGGCACACATGGATTTTTTGGATTTGCCTCGACCAAGCTTTACGCCAAGCACTTTGAGTGATTCGTTTCAAGAGAATGCTGATCGCTCAGAGAGGAATCCCTTAGACGTCAAGAAATTACAAGACAACTTACACAAGGCACTGGCTTGTTTTGATCTCTATCAACTGCTTCAGACCATGATTCATGATCGCGGACTTGAAGTGCTCATTGAAGAAATTGAGATGCCCTTGATCTACGTGCTCGCCAAGATGGAGCGCGAAGGGATTGAACTAGATCCCAAGGCTTTGTTGGACCTTGATGTCGAGATGAAAGAGCGGATTGAAACTTTAGAACAACGGGTCTATGAGAGAAATGACGGAGAGGTATTCAATTTGAATTCTCCGCAGCAGTTATCAGATTTTTTGTTCCAGAAGTTGAAGTTACCGACGGGAAAAAAGAGCCAATCTGGGCGTTATTCGACAGCGGCTGAAGTCCTCGAAAAGCTTGTGAAAGAAGATTCTGTTGTTGAAGATATCCTGACTTATCGCAAGTTAAGCAAGCTTCGCTCGACTTTTGTCCAGGCGCTACAAGAGGTCAAAGATCAGGACGGTCGTGTGCGGACCCAGTTTAATCAGACGGTCACGGCAACGGGGCGTCTTTCGTCTTCAAATCCCAATCTACAGAATATTCCGATTCGCTCAGAAGAAGGACGCCGTATACGTCATGCTTTTGTTGCGAAAAAAGATTATCTTCTTTTGGATGGAGATTATTCTCAAGTTGAGCTTCGTGTTTTGGCCGAAATGGCGAATGATGAAGCGATGATTGACGCCTTTCTCAATGATCGCGACATTCACACCGAAACGGCAGTCGCTTTATTCGGCGGCGAGGCTTCTTTCATCAGTACTCAAGAGCGCGCACATGCTAAAACGGTGAATTTTAGTGTAGTTTACGGTGTTTCTGAGTATGGGCTTTCTCAAAATTTGGACATTAGCTTCGCGGCGGCTAAACGCTATATTCAGAATTTTTACGATAAACATCCCGCGATCAAGGCCTTTTTTACGCGTTGTTTGCGTGAAGCGGAAGAAAAAGGCTATGTAGAGACGCTTTTTGGACGCCGTCGTTATACGCCAGAATTAAAAAGCGCAAAAGGTCCAAGTAAAAAAGCGGCTGAGCGTGCAGCCATGAACATGCCCATTCAGGGGACCGCTGCAGATGTGATGAAGCGTGCGATGGTACGTGTTTCTCGCGCTTATGAAAAAGAGGGCATCGATGCGAAAATTTTGCTGCAAGTGCACGACGAATTGTTGATTGAGGCTCACCAATCTGTTGCTTCAAAGGCAGCAGAAATCTTGAAACGCGAAATGGAAACTGCGTTCAAGATGAGCGTTCCACTGACGGTTGATGTGGGGATGGGTACGCGTTGGGACGAGGCGCATTGAGCTTTGCAGATGCGAGGCAGAACAGCTTGGGCCTGAGGTAAAGAGGTGCTTTGGGGCAAGTTCATGCGGAAAATGAAGTAGGAGAGAAAAGCATGTTTATCATCGGAGTGACGGGTGCAATTGGTACGGGGAAGTCGAGTTTAGCTAAGTGCTTTGCTGAATATGGTATCCGTGTGTTAGATGCCGATCAGATTTCTCACGAAGTGACTCAAGCGAAGGGCGCGGCTTTGCCTGAAATCGTGGAACGCTTTGGTCAAGAAATCATCGACGAGACAGGAGCTATGGATCGTCAGGCGATGTCAGACCTCGTTTTTCGCGATAAAAAAGCTTTGGATGATTTGAGCTTCATCGTACATCACCACGTGATTGAGACAATCAAAAAAGAAGTGGAAAAAAGCCGCAAAAAAGAGAAAGTGATGCTCTTAGATGTACCGATTCCTGTTAAGGATGGTTTTTTGAATTTGTCTGATCAAGTGATTTGTGTGGTGGCGGATGATGAGATCCGGCGCAAACGACTCATTGAACGGGGCATGGATCCTGAAGACATTGAGCGACGTTTTTTGATGCAAATGAGCCAAGAAGAGTACAAAGAGCTGGCGGATCTGGTCTACGATAATTCAGGGACGCTGGAACAGCTGCAGGCCTTCGTTGCGCGCTACGTCGAGGAGGAACTCAAGACGCGAGGAATTGCCCTAAAAAAGAGAGAAAATTTGGGTGAAAATACAAGTTCACTCCCTGAGGCTTGAAGAGCCGATCCCATAGCTGGTACACTTGCGGGACACCTTTGATTGAAAATTAGGAGGGGCGAAGACGAAAAACGTTTTTGCCAGAAGACCGTGAAACTACTAACAATTGCAGTTCCTGCTTACAATTCTGAAGCTTATTTAGATAAATGCTTGGAAAGCCTGACCCAAACGGCGGACGCCAGACTTGAGATCATTATCGTCAATGATGGCTCCAAAGATCAGACTGAAGCGATTGCTCAGGCTTGGGCTGAACGTTTCCCAGAGCTGGTTCGTGTGGTATCCAAAGAAAATGGTGGGCATGGTTCCGCTGTCAACCGCGGCCTCAAAGAGGCAAGTGGGCGCTGGTATTATGTGGTCGATTCAGATGATCGCTTGGATCCGATTTGTTTGACTAAAGTGTTGGATCGCCTTGAGAGTTTTGAACCCGAAAATCCAGAAGAAGAGCCATTGGTTGACCTTTATCTCGTCAATTATGTGTATGACAAAGTTGGCGAGACACCCAAACCTATTGCCTATGTGGGAAAACTTCCGGTCGCCCAAAAATTCGCTTGGACGTCGATGAAAAGACTGGGGACCGCGACTTTTTTGACGATGCACAGCACAATTTATCGCACGAAACTTCTTCGCGACGTCGATTTGGTTTTACCTGAACATTGCTTCTACGTGGACAATATTTTGGCGTATAAGCCTCTGCCCGCAGTCAGAACACTTTATTACGACAACTACAATTTGTACTGGTACTTTATTGGGCGTGATGATCAGTCGGTGGCAAAAGATAACCTTATTCGTCGCATTGATCAGCAGATTCGTGTGACTAAATTAATGGTTTCTTTCTACGATCTAAAAAAAGATGTTGAAATTTCGCGCTTACGCAATTACATGCTGAGTTATTTGTCCATGATGATGACGATTTCGACCGTTCATCTCTTGCTTGCACAAACGGCGGAAAATGATGCGAAGTCCAAAGCTCTTTGGCAGTGGCTCAAAGCGGAAAATCCTTCCGTTTATCGTTATTGCCGTTTGAATCCGATTAATTCAGCGCTTCTAGTCCCTGGACGTGCGGCAAAAAAAGCGATCAAAAAAGGCTACGAACTGGCACAAAAGCTCTATAAGTTCAATTGATGAAATGAACCGGTTTGTTTTTCGTTCTTTGCGCGCTTCTTCACCAGAGGTGGAGAAGCGTGATCTTTTGGCTTCTCGCATTTGGGAAATTGATCTGCTTCGCGGAGCGGCTCTTTTCTTGATGCTCTTGCAACATTTTGCCTTTGACCTTTCTCTCATTTGGGGCTGGCCATTTTTGGATTTTATTCAAAAAACTTGGTTTTTGGACGCCTTGAGACCTTGTGTTTTAGTTTGGTTTTTACTCGCTTCTGGACTTTCTTGTCGCTTTTCACGTTCGCATCTGAGGCATGGTACGCGCGTTGCGCTAGCTGCTTTATTGATGAGTGCGGCGACGATTTTATTTGAAGCTTATTTTCACCTAGGTTTTCCAATTTACTTTAATGTTTTGCACGTGCTAGCCCTGGCTATACTTATGCGTGGCAGTCTGATTGTCTTGTTAAATAAATGGCTGTCATCATTTCTCTCGCGGCTTCATGCGAGATTTTCTCTCCCATGGTCACACATTCTTGCGGATTTGTTGAGTCTCTTAGGGCTCCTTTTGCTCTACGCCATCGTTCTCGCTTTGTTTTCGAAAGACACATCTCCCATATTGGCCTTGCTGTTTTTTCTACCCGGAGTACCACTTCCAGAAATGGGCGATCATTTAGCCTTTCTCCCTTGGGCTCTGTTCTTTTACTTGGGGGCTTTGATGGGCGATTTGTTTTACATCGAGAAAAAATCTGTTTTTGGGGGCGAAGATTCGCGTTTATGGCGTGCTCCTTTAAGCTGTCTGACTTGGCTCGGTCGCTATCCGCTTTGGGTTTATCTCTTGCACCAACCCATTTTTTTCGCTCTTTTGACTTTGATTCATTGGCTCGTCGCTTAAGTCAGCGCATTTTAAGCAGAAAAGTTTAAGTAAAGTGCTTTGAAGCAGGGTGCGAGGCTTTGGCTTTCGGTCAAAAGGTTCATGAAAGTTGTCTATGGAAGCTGTTTATGGAAGTTACGCCGATGAAAGTTAAAGGGTAAGAAAGAGATGCCCGAAAAAATGAGAGATATTGGTATGAGAGCTATTCTCTCGACGCACAGTGAGATTTAGAGAAAAGAGAAGAGCTCGCTTGGGATAAATGCAGTCTTACGCTAGCTCAAGCTATGGGTTTGTTTCCTTGAGAAAACATGAGAAAAAAGGGCAAAAAAAAATCTCCCTGCTAGGGAGATCTGTTGCCGGCGGCCGGACTCGAACCGGCACGATGTCACCATCGGTGGATTTTGAGTCCACTGCGTCTGCCAATTCCACCACGCCGGCGAACATTCAGAAATTCTAGAGGCTAAGATGCACTTTGTCAAGTGAAATTTTTGAAGAAAACGGATCCCGTTCAGAAGAAAACGGATCTCGTTCAAACGTGTATAAAATAGAGATGAAATGATTCGATCGATTTAGAAATGAGATGATTCACAGTTAGATGAGCTTAGAAATGGAAGCGAATCAAATAAGTCCTTTGAATCATGCTATTAAGAAAGGAGCTGGATATGTCAGAGAAGATGCATACGACGCAAGACAAAACGCACGCTGCGCAAAATAATCGTCCCTCGTTTCGCTTGATTGCACATGCTGATTGCAACAATTTTTTTGCCTCGGTTGAACTTCTCAAATATCCAGATCTGCAAGATCGCCCTGTGGCCGTTGCAGGTGATCCTAAGGCGCGACATGGAATCATTTTAGCCAAGAACAGTATCGCGAAGCGCTTCCGGATCAAAACCGCGGAGCCGATTTCAAGTGCTAAAGCGAAGTGCCCAGAGCTCGTCCTTTTGCCGCCTCATATGAAAGAGTATGCCGAGATGTCAGAGCGCATCAATCGGATTTATCGGCGTTACTCAAATGAAGTGGAGTCGTTCAGCATCGACGAAAGTTTTATTGATCTGACCGATTTGAGTCACGGGGATCGAAAAGCGGCTTTGGACTTGGCCCAAATGATTCGCAGCGAAGTGTACGAAGAAACGGGAATAGAGGTGTCTGTAGGCCTATCTGAAACGAAGGGTATCGCGAAGATTGCCTCGGATCTTGCGAAGGCGAGCGGAATTTTTGAGCTGTGGAACTTTGAGCTTCAAAAGAAGCTTTGGCCTTTGTCGATCGACCACCTGATTTTTGTCGGTCGGAGTACCAATCAGCGCTTGCAGCGACTGGGAATTCGAAGTATTGCGGACTTTGTCCATAGTGATGCGACCCTTATTGAAACGGTTTTGGGTAAAGCCGGTATTTATTTGAGGGCACAGGCGCTTGGACAAGGGGATGATCATGTGCGCGGTGAGCATGAGCAAAGAGAAGCGAAGTCTATGGGGCACGCTCGGACTTTTCGCGAAGATGTTTTGTCGCAAACACGCCTGAATTTTGAAGTGGACCGACTCTGTGAAGAAGTTGACCAACGTCTCACAAAAGCGAAACGCTACTTTTCTGTTTTGCGTGTATTGGTGAGAAATCACCAGTTTGAAGAACGCTCAAAGCAGATGCAATTTAGGGAACCCTTGAGAGACCTGGGTACGATGCGAAAAGAAGCGAGAAGAATGGCAAGTGAACTTCAAGCGGGCGAAGCTTTGAGATTGATTTCAATCACAGCGGATAAACTGTGCGAAGAAGAGGATCAAAAGCAGCAAATTCAGCTGAGCTTTTTCGAAGAAAATTTGAGTGTCCCCAAAATGAGAGAAAAAAGGCGTTCTTCTCCCGCTAAAAATCAAGGAGATGAGTCGTCTGAGAAACAATTGGAAGCTGAAGATTTGCTACTTTTATCGCAAAAAAAGGAGAAGCGAAATAATTTGATGCGCTGCTTCGAGCAGATTCGTGAAAAATATGGGCAGGGTACTTTGGACTTTGCAAGTGGTCTAAAAAAATCTAAGCCCAAGTGAGGATAGGTCTATGAAGCAAGAGGGAATCTGGTTTGACTTTGACGAGGTTGGCCCAATTTATTGGCAGAGGGAAAGAAGAAAAAGTTACAAAATTCATCTGAGCGATGAGGGATACTTTGTCGCCAAAACACCGTTGCGTTGCAATGAAAAATTACTGCGGGAGATCATCCATCAAAGTAAGGACCGGATGCTCCGGCTCCGTGAACGTGTGCAATCTAAAATCAAATTGGGTCCGCATAACGCCAAAGAGATTCAGGAAGCGAAAGTGAAAGTCAAATGTGCTGTGGCTGATTTCTTTGAACGCTATCCCAATTTACCCGACCTTCCTGCGCGCATTGTGATCAAGGATCAAAGCTCCAAATGGGGTTCTTGTAGTTCGAGAAGAAATATTAATCTGAACTATCGTTTGGCTTATTTACCGCAGCATCTCTTTGATTACGTTCTTTTCCATGAATTGAGTCATTTGAGATATATGGATCACAGTGAGTACTTTTGGGAGGATCTGAGGCGTTATTGTTCGGATTTTAGGGCCTGTCGAAAGGAGCTAAAACAGTATCGAATCATTGCGAATCCCCATAGCGCTGCCGCACTTGCTGCTCAACCTGATTCTGCAGAGCTGGCTTAAGGCTTTTGGTGAAATAAAGGCGACTTCGTCCAGGACAGAATTTGTTCGCGCCAAATATTCGTCAATGCGGGCATGGGATATTGATTTAAGTCTGCGATAGGCAGTTCAAAGACTTCGACAGCCTGTCCTTTTTCATCTGTGAAGATGAGGTCGCTTAAATCGGGTAAACGCTTGAGGGATACGAGATAGGCTTTGAGATGCCATACGCGATGCGTAAAACGATGCGTCACAGGGGTAAGGCTTTTGACAGAAAGAATTGAAGCCCCGTCCACATGATCATCGAGCCAAGATCGAGCTTCGTTCTCATCGAGATCATCCCAGGTGATCGGGAAGAGATATAAACCGGCGAGGAGCCCGTGATCTGGTCTCGATGTGAGGAGTAAACGTTCTTTTTGAACATCCCAAAAGATCCAGGTGCTACCGTGTGCACTTTTGGATTTGGGGCGCTTTTTGCTTTTGGGGTAGCACGCTACTTGTTTCGTTAGATGAGCCTGGCAATACTTTGAAATTGGGCAGGCTTCGCATTTGGGGTTTTTGGGCGTGCAGATGAGGGCGCCGAGTTCGATTGAAGCTTCATTGAAGCACGCAGACTTTTGAGGATCCATGAGGTTCAGAATTTGAGCTGCAAAGCTATTGGGGCCTCTCGTTTCGTAATCGTCGACGTTTTGAGCAAAAACACGGCTAAAGACGCGTTTGACGTTTCCATCGACGGCGATGACCGCTTCGTTGTAAGCGAAAGCGGCGACAGCGGCACTGGTGTATGGGCCAAAACCTGGGAGCGCGAGGAGCTCTTTTGCGGATTTAGGAAGTTGACCCGAATTTTTCTCTTGGATGATGCGAGCTGCTTTTTGCAAATTGCGCGCCCGGGAGTAATAACCAAGGCCTTCCCAATATTTGAGCAGTTCAGACTCGGAGCTTTCAGCGAGCGCCTGAACATGAGGGTAACGTTCGATAAAACGCAGAAAATAAGGAATGACGGTTTGCACCTGCGTTTGTTGTAGCATCACTTCTGAAATCCAAATGCGGTACGGGCTTCGATGCTCGCGCCAAGGTAGGCAACGGGCGTTTTCTTGAAACCAAAGACAAAGCGCGTCGCACAGGTCAAAGCGAGAGGAACAGGTGCCTTGAGGGGCTTCGATGGATTCCTCGATAGATTCCTCGATGGATTCTGAGTTTAATGATTGAGTTCGATTCGATGTTTCAGCCTGCGACATGCTTCATATTTTAGCGTGAAACAAGATTGAAAGATCAGGAGCATTTGAAATCAATGCTTCGGCGTACTTTAGGATGGATCTATCAACGTTCTTTTAGATTGAGGTTTATTGAATTTAGATTTGGCCTGGCCCACTGAAGCGCTCAGCACACAGAAGCCGCCGGCCGCAGCGCCTTACTGAAGCGCTCAGCACACAGAAGCTGCCGGCCGCCACGCCTTACTGAAACGTTCAGCACACAGAAGTTGCCGGCCGCCGCACCGCACTGAACTCGTTACACCGGCGTCCCTAGAGTAGACGCCGGCCGCAGCGCTACGCTGAACGCATTACGCCGCCGCGAAAACTGTACTGTCATGCTGCTGCGCTAGGTGTGCCGTCGCATGTGTAAAACGAAGCAGTCCCATATTGTTGCGGCGTTTCGCCTCCACCCAAACTCCAATCAGGTAGCCCCGAGAGTAAGAGCCCGTCGATCGATGGAAAGCGGGGACTTGAGGGATCAAGTGAAGGTGCGGGGCGTGAAGTGGGTCAAGTTTGAGCAAGTGGGGTCAAGCGTGATTAAGAGGGGTCAAGTAAAAAGACTTGACAACGCAAGCTTCCCTGTTAAAATAGTCGAGGTCAATGGAGGTGAAGCGTGAAAGCAACGGTGGCAGAGACCTTTGAAAAAAATTTACGAGCGAATCAGCTCATGGATTTTTACTTATCTTTGCTGACTGAACGAAGTCAAGAAATCCTGACGCTTTACTACCGTGAAGACATGAGTCTGATGGAAATCGCGGAGCTCTTGGCAATATCGAAGCAGGCCGTAAGCGACGGTTTACATTCGGCAATGAACAGACTGGAGCAATACGAGTCAAACTTACATTTGTGTGAACGCTCTTTGGAACGTCAGACGATTTCAGACTCGATCGAACAAAGATGCCGTGCCTTGCTAGAAGTGATCAAAAGCGTGGCGTCACTTGAGCAACATCGAGCGCAAGAGCAA
>JAEWGS010000052.1 GCA_023388205.1 Bacillota bacterium | reverse complement strand
CGCTCCCTCAACCTCAGTCGTTTCAGCCTGAGTTTTCTTTTTCCAAAATACAAGTTGATTCAACCAAGCCTTTTTTTCTTTTTTTCCCAAAAGATTTTCTTCAACGTGCTCTGCTTGAGGGATCCGTCGTTCATGCGTCATGTGCTCTCTATCTTGCCTTTCAGGTATTGGCGCCGCTTTGGAAGACGCTTCTCGAAACGGCCTTGCTTCAGACGCTTTTCTTTCAGATGCCTCCGCCGCTTTCAGCGTATCGGCTGACCAATCGAGTTCAATCAAATCGGGCGTGGCATTTTCAAAGGCCGAGGCTTTTTCGCGAGACAAGGCACCTTTGACCCCTTGGAAAGCTTTACTTAAACCGTTACGCCCTTTTTCACTCCACTGAGACAATGAGATATCAAAAATGATCATGAATTCAATCAAAAGCGAAGCGATCAAAATCGCAAAAGTTCCGATCGATCCACTGAGTCGAGAGAGTCCAAAAGAGAGCGACGCACCGAGTACCCCTGCAAAACGCAAAGAAGAATCCCCTAAAGTCAAATCCCCTGTACTCATCTGCCAAATAAAACGAAGGCCCAAGGTCGCGAGATCCTCTGAACTCTGATCTTGTCGCACGAAATTGGCTCGAATATAAGCGATAAAGACTTCATTGAAACGTTCGTAAGACAGCGTAAAACTTTGCCACAAAGCAGCGAGTAGCAAGACCGCAAGGAGCAAGTGCATCGCCCGGTAAGCACTTTTTTGGAAGCGCTGTCCTAAAAATTGATCGACGCCCCAAAAAAGAAAGAAAAAAGGCAGAACCATTGAAACAGGGCCCAGAAGACCATGGCACAAAATGCGGACCTGTCCACCGACAAGCCCAGGGTCTTGGGGCTGAAACATCAGGCAATATCCTGTCAAAACGGCGAGCAAACAAAAGATCACGCCCGAGACTTCATTCGCGTGCTTCAACGCGCGCTCAGCTCGTTCTTGATCTTGGGACGGGGCTTTGCTTTTTTGCTTCGTCTTCATCTCTTGGACGTCGATTTGTCCAGCCAGCTGCTCTGTTTTTTTTGACTTCTTAGCCATGCGCTCCTCATGCGCTCCCTAGGTAATGATGTTTTCGTCTGCTCTTTTATCTCTAGTCGTCGGCCTCGAGTTGCCTGATTCTAAAAGTTCCGCCTCTAAAGGCTCAGTCACGCTTTGTCCTTAGGGCGTAAGCCATGATCCCGCTCACCGTTTTGGCATCGCGTATTTCACCTCGCCGAATCGCCGCTAAAGCTTCATCCAAAGGCATTTTGACAAGATCTAAGACCTCACCCTCATCAAAATTCTGGCGACCCTCATGCAAGTTCTCTGCCAAGAAAATGTGCAATAGCTCACTTGTATATCCAGGTGAGACATAAAGCTGCAACAAGGGCTCAACTTGTGTCGTCCGATAGCCCGTCTCTTCTTCAATTTCTCTCAAAGCGCAGTCCATTGGGTCTTCGCCGAGCTCCAGTTTCCCTGCAGGCAGTTCCAACAAAACCTCACCCGTCGCGATGCGAAACTGCCGCACCAAGAGGATCTCTCCCGCTTCTGTCACCGCAACAATCGCGGCGCCGCCATGGTGCACGACAACTTCTCGCGTCCCTTCGCTGCCATCAGCGCAATGAACCTGAAGTCGCTTTAAGGTCAAAATACGCCCCTCAAACAAATTTTCTTCCGCGAGAACCGTTTCTCTTAAATGAAGATCCGAATGATCCTGAACAGAACTCATTTGCTCACAGCCTTCTCTCTTGCAATTGTTGTGCCAAAGTTTTACAGCTTGAAACCGCCAGTTGATCACAGCGTTCGTTATAGGCGTGACCGCTGTGCCCTTTAACTTTGTGCCAGCTCACTTGATGCTTAGAAACCAATTCATCTAAGCGTCGCCAAAGGTCTTGATTCGCAACAGGATTTTTGGCTGAATTGAGCCAATTCTTGCGCTTCCAAGACTCGACCCAGCCCGAACAGTAGCCACCCAGCACGTAGGCCGAATCACTATAAACAGCACAAGACATCGGTCGATTCAAAGCTTCCAAAGCTCGAATCACCGCCGTCAATTCCATGCGATTATTGGTCGTCATCTCCTCGGCCCCTGTCAATTCTTTCTCATGTGAGCCGTAGACCAAAATCGCCGCCCAAGCCCCCACGCCTGGATTACCTGAGCAGGATCCGTCTGTATAAATCTCAACAATTCGTTGTGTTTTCTGTTCCATGGGCATCCGTATCTGAACCATTAAAATCTTTGAAAATTATACCACGCAGCTTTCGCGGACACTTTGGGGCGCTTTTTCTCTTTTCTCTTGAGTTTCATATTCGGCCCCTGTTCACCCATGCTCGCCCCTATTTGCCCCCTATTGCTTCATAGTTCTGCTTTTATTCTGAAAAGCAAAATGAGCTTTGACTAAATACCTCCTCTGGCCAAAGTCTGACATCAGGCAAGGCATAAAAAAAGGTCTCACCAAAGTGAGACCTCACAGGGGAGACACGATTCGAACGCGCAACCGGCGGTTTTGGAGACCGCTGCTCTACCATTGAGCCACTCCCCTATTTTTCTAATAGGCTTTGCTAGTTTACGCAAGTCCACTTCACTTGTCAAACTTTTCTTTTAAGCATCAGCAAATGCGCAAAGTGCAAGTTAAAATGAAATGGATTTTCTGCACAACGTCAGGCCTTTCATTATATCCGGGTTAAGCCATAGCTGAGTGCGGTGTTGCCCTCGAGTATTTTTCTTGGATAATGGTTAATGAAC
>JAEWGS010000032.1 GCA_023388205.1 Bacillota bacterium | reverse complement strand
TGATGGGCGCGAGTTCATTGGCGTCAAAATAGGCTTTGGGCGCAGCGTCTTTGGCAAAAAGCGGGTCGACCGCTTGCGTGGTGCTTGTTTGCGTCTGCGTTTGGGTGTCGAGAGGCCCCGCATGGAGAGGGTCAGAGTTCTGTGTGTTGGGTAAATCTTCAAGATGTGTTTCTTCGCTCACCGGAGTAAACGAGGCACTGCTTTCAGACGGATCGGATTCTTGGGCGGATGGCTTGCTTTTTGGCGAAGTTGTAGCTGGCTGATTTTGTGTTGAGGGCGTCACAAGAAAATCATGCTCAAAAGGTCCCAGTCCTTCGCTTGAATAGGCGCGATGCGTGAGTAGACGATATTGCCAAGAGAGCCAGGGGGCCGATAGATAAAGTAAGGCGGCGACGAGCAAGATGGAGAGGAGTGAAAGCGCCGTGCGGGCGAGTAAGTGCTTGAAGCGCTTGCTCAAGCGACGTCTGCGCCGAGTGGGTTTAGAGGAAACTTGTGGATGCTTAAGATGATCGGGGGCGTCGTTGGATTGTTCGGACGAAGGTGTTTTGGTGTGTTGTGGTGTGGCGCCTGGTGTCGTGTTAGAAGCTTCTTGAGCATCGGTGCTAGAGCTTTTGTCCTGCGGTGCGTCAGCGCCCGAAACCTCAGCTTCTGTTGCGCCAAAGTCTGGCGTATCTTCTGCTTCATTGATCGAGATGGGGTGTTTTTCGCTTTGCTTTTTTACTTGAGTTTGTTTGGCTTGTCTTGCTTTACGGTGCGCGATCAAAGCGTCCCAAGCTTCTTTTTGTTCTGTGGTGCTTTGAGATAAATCTCCAAAAAGATTTTGGGGAATGAGGGAGGCGTGATCCTCCGAGTTCGAGAAATGACGCTCAGAATCAAGAGATGACGGGGGGACAGACCCTTTGAAAATAGGATGATTTTGTTCTGAGCTCATAGATCCTCCATAGCGAAACGTTGAACATTTAGAATAACGCAAAAGCGTGCGACAGAGTGCTGATCAATCGAATTATTATTCGCTTTTATCGCTTCTTTTAAGTCGATTTGACTTTTATGCGAGCTTGTTCGGTGAATTTTAGGCGACGTGTTTGCGGCCTTTTTCAAAATTCTAAAAAGTTGATCGACGGCGTCTAAATCTGGCCTTTGGGAAATCTGTCCAAAAGACGTATGTGATAAAATTCTTGAGGTCTAGGCCATGCTTGGACGCGAAGAAGAATAAGGGAGCACAAATCTTGCCAGGCTATCTCAGCATCGCACATACGAAGATCCACTCGCTCGAGGTGAAGAAATCGATCTTTATCGCGGCGGCGGCTTCTGTGACAAGCGAAGAGGAAGCGCTGGCCTTTGTCGAGGAGAGAAGACAAGCTGAACCCAGTAGTCGTCATCATGTTTATGCTTATCGGGTGCGTTCACCGCTCGAAGGTCAGCTCTTTCAAAGATATACAGATGATGGGGAGCCTTCGGGCACCGCGGGTCTTCCAGTCTTTGATGTGTTGAATAAGCAGAAGATCGAGAATGTCGTCGTGGTGGTCAGTCGTATCTTTGGTGGTATTCTGCTGGGCACAGGTGGACTGGTTCACGCTTACAGTCAGGCGGCCCGCGATGTTTTGAACGAAAGTCAGCTCGTTCGGATTGAGCTTTGTCAGCGCTATGAATTGAAGATCCCTTACGCTTTGTTTCCAGTGATGGAAGACCGCCTAAAGAGAGAAGGCTTTTACTTGGCGGAGACTGAATTTGCACAGCAAGTGACCTTGTATGTCGAGGTGACAGAGGCGGAAGAACAAGGCTTCTTGGCGATGGTCGTGGATGTGTCTAAAGATCAGTTGAGGCCGCTTAAAAAAGGGATGACAGAACGCAAGCTCCCTTTGAAAAAAGACTGAAACGCTGTTCTGACACGGCGAGTATAGAGTATGGGCAATGGAGAATAATATGTCTGATATCCGTTTAGCCGTTTTAATTGACGCAGATAATGTGTCTTATCATCACGTGCACGGAATGATGCGTGAAATCGCTCGATATGGAACGCCGACCGTGAAACGTATCTATGGAGATTGGACGCGGCCGAATCTTGTGGGCTGGAAACCCATCCTGTTAGATTACGCCATTATTCCCATTCAACAGTTTGGTTACACCTACGGAAAGAATGCGACCGATTCAGCCTTGATTATCGATGCGATGGATTTGCTTTATTCCAACCTTGTGGATGGATTTTGTCTCGTGTCGAGCGATTCGGATTTTACGCGTTTAGCGACACGCTTGCGTGAAGCCGGAAAAACAGTTTATGGAATCGGCGAGCAAAAGACGCCCAATGCTTTTATTGCAGCCTGTGACAAGTTTATTTATCTGGAAATTTTGTCCGATGATGAAGATGGCGCTGAGACCCTAGGGGCAGCGAAATTGAACGCAAGTGATGCCCTGGGTGAAGGCTCAACGGATCGAGTTTTACCTGAGATGCCTTGTGTGCAGCAACGATTGCAACATCAGGCAGAAGCTGCGAGCGCGCCGAGCCGCCCGGGCTCTAGGACGATTCGTCGAATCGATCGACATGTGGCAGAACTTTTGCGCTCGACGATCACGGATTTGGCGGATGAAAATGGCTGGGCCTTTTTGGGGGATGTGGGCAATCTTATCCTCAAGAAGCAGCCTGCTTTTGACTCGAGAAACTATGGCTATGCGAAGCTTTCTTTGATGCTGCGCTATATGCCGGACATTGAGGTGGATGAACGCGTAACTACACAGCAGGGTGTGCGCATTATTTACGTGCGGATTAAACCGGATTAGGCGGATGGATGAGCTTAAAGCTCCTTTGGCGATGCCAGCTGAACGATCGCATCAGAGGGATAGCGAGGGGCTTGAGCTATGGAACTTTGAGCTGTGGAGAAAAGTTAAGGCAGCAATGCAATTATTTTGAGCGACAGAGCGACTGAGCGACATAGAAAAAACAGAAGAGACGGCGAAGAAAGTGGTCGAAAATAAGACTCTTTTTCGTCGTTTTTTCTTGTTCAGCAAAATAAAGCTGTGCATATGAAGGTTTTTGATCTCGCTTTTTTGCTTAAAATCGTGTTTTTCCGCGCTTTTTCGCTGTTTTCATCTTGTTGCATGAGGTGCAATAGACTACAATTTTCATTTATGGGTTCTGACTGTTCAGACTTATAAAGAAGCCTTTAGGAGAAGAAAGGTCCTTGATATGGTGAATTCCAAGACCAATAGAGTGAAACGGTCCCACAAGTGGACGTTTTTCGTCGTGGCTCTTTTCATTGTTCTCGCCACGATTTTGAGTTACACAGGTGTTTCCTTACCTGACCCGAATGGCGGTCTGGTGCCTGTTTACGGAACGAAGGATATGCGTTTGGGGATCGATATCCGCGGTGGTGTTGAGGCCGTCTTTGCGCCCTCGAAATTTGATGGTGTGCCGAGCGAGCAACAGCTGCGTTCTGTGGTTGCCATCATGGAAAAGCGCCTCGACAACTTGTCCATCTACGACCGCGACGTTATTTCGGTGCCCCAGAGTGGACGCGTCATCGTGCGTTATCCGTGGAAGACGAATGACACGGACTTTAATCCGGAAAAAGCGCTCGCTGAATTGGGTGCGACGGCTGAGTTGACCTTCAAGGATCCAGATGGCAAAGTCGTGATCTCCGGTAAGCATGTGCGTCGTGCGGATCCGATGATTCAAACCAACAACAATTCTCATATCGTCAGCCTTGAATTGAACGATGAAGGCTCTAAGCTTTTTGAAGAAGCGACGGGTCGCTTGGTCGGACAGCACATTGGGATTTACATGGATGACACCATGTTGTCCAACCCTGTGGTGCAGACGAAAATCTCAGGGGGCAAGGCGACGATCACGGGCATGGAAGATGCGCAAGCGGCGGTCCGCCTGGCCGATCAGATTAACGCCGGTGCGCTGCCCTTTGCAATTGAACCGATTTCTTCTTCGGCCATTTCGCCTTCGCTTGGTGCAAACGCCTTGCACGTCATGGTGATGGCCGGTCTGGTGAGCTTTGCTTTACTTTGCGTTTTCTTGTTGGCCTACTATCGTCTGTCGGGTTTCGTTGCCTGCTTCGCGCTTTTGGCCCAGGTCGTGGGCATTCTTCTGGCGATCTCGGTGCCCCAGCAGACACTGACTTTGCAAGGTATTGCCGGTATCATCCTCTCCATCGGTATGGGTGTGGACGCCAACATCATTATTGCGGAGCGTATCAAAGAAGAAATGCGTGCGGGATCGAGCTGCCGCTTGGCGATTTCGTCCGGCTTTGAAAATGCCTTCTCCTCGATTTTAGACGGTAACGTCACCGTTGCGATCGCTGCGATTTGTTTGATGATCTTCGGTTCGGGTTCCATGTTGAGCTTCGGTTACTCCTTGCTCGCCGGTGTTATCTTGAACCTCTTCTGCGGCGCTTTCTTGTCGCATATCATGATGAGAAGTTTGGCAGAATTCCCCAAGCTTCAAAATCCGAGCTTCTACAATGCGTCGCCCCGTCAGCTGGCCCGTGAACAAAAGCTTGCAGAGAATGCGCAGACAGATATTGAACGTCTCTTTGCGGTTGCGCCTTGGCGTTCATTTAAGTTTTATCAAAATCGTTATAAGAGTTTAGCTTTGAGTTTGGTCTTGCTCGCGGTCGGCTTTGTGTCGCTTTTCGTCTTTGGTGCGAAGCTTGATATTCAGTTCAGCGGTGGTTCAATCATCAAATACTCGATCAATGGCGATGCGAATATTGATGATGAAGTTGCCGCGGACGCCGTTGAAAAAGTGCTCGGTCTGACGGTTACGGTCCAAAAGACGCGTTCGGTGTCTGACAATACGCAGAGCCTCGTCGTCAATGTGGCGGGACATCGTGCGCTCACACCGGCCGAACAAACGCAAATGAAAGAAGCGCTCCAAAATGCCTATCCTGAAGCCAAACTTGAAGTGGCTGACGCCAACATCGTTGAGCCTTTCATCGGGCGTGAGATGCTGATGAATGGTCTTTACGCCTTGCTCATCGCAGCCGTTTTGATCGTGCTCTATGTCTGGTTCCGCTTCCGTACGATTTCCGGACCTTCGGCAGGCGTTTATTCCTTGCTCGCTTTGCTACACGACGTGCTGATTGCCTTCTTCGTGTTCATCGTGGCGCGCATGGCCTTGAATGATAATGTGCTCGCGGTGGTGCTTTCGATCTTAGGTTGGTCGGTGAACGATACGATTGTTATCTTTGACCGTATCCGTGAGAATGCCAAGTTGCATGGCCGCAAGTTGGGTATTGATCAGATTGTCGAACTGTCGATCCATCAGTGCTTGGGCCGTTCGATCAACACCAGCCTTTGCTCTTTCATTGCTGTGGCCTGTGCGTATGTCTTTGCGCTCTTGAATAACATTCAGTCCATTCAGGCCTTTGCTTTGCCCATGATGGTCGGTCTGGTCGTCGGTTCTTATTCCTCGATTTTCTTGGCGACACCGTTCTGGGCGCAGTGGAAGCTGGCGCAAGAGCGTCGCGCTTTGAAAAATAAAGATTAAGTCTCTTACAGCCTAAGTGTTGTTAGCGGTTCTCTCAAAAGGGGAGCCGCTTTTTTTATGTAGGACACAGATGTCGGCTGAGGGCGAACTGAGAGGCTCGCAGGCACGCTCCCTGAGTATTCGCTCATGCTTGCATCGATTATCTATGGACGTAGAAAACCTCCCATTCCTTGGATTGTTGTTTTCTGTGTCCAAGAAATGGGAGGCAGTTCAAGGTCATTATTCCAGGGGTACTCCGTCCTCGCTCCTTTTACAAATACGGCTCAAATGAGCCAAACGGGGACGTACCCGTTCACATGTCGTATCATCGATTTTATTCAAAATATTCGGCCAAACTAAAATGTGACTTTATTATAGCCGGAATTTATAAAAGGTCTGTGGCCTGCTCGCCTCATCTAATTGCTTGAGGCGGCCTAAGTCAGCATGGAAAATCTTGTTTGTTTTTTTTCGTTTTGAAATGGAAAAGGCGTAGAATGAGCGCAGGTCAAACAAAAAAGACCATCGACGAAGAAGGTCAGACCTATGAAAAATTAACTCAAAAAGTATCGGGAAACCAGAGGATTGACCCAGTATCAGCTTGCCAAACTTGTAGGACTTACACGGCGCCGCATCATAATGATTGAAAAAGGGAATAGCGAACCCAGGCTCGGCAATGTAGTGAAGATTTCTAAGATTTTAGGTGTTGAGCTGGATACTTTGTTTTATACAAAAGAGTACCTAAAAGAAGAAAAACGTCAGAAGAGACTTTTCAAAAGTTTGGAGGATTGCTTGAATCACTAAGTGAGTCAGACTCAAGTCATTCGGCTCGAAGAAAACGAGAAGTGATTTAATCCAAAGCAAAAGCGGTTAAACATGACTTGAACCGCTTTTGTCTTTTGCTTAAGATGCAGCCAAAGATCAAACGGATAGGGCGATAAATTCCCCTCGTCGCACAAGACAGTCCGCAAATTAGTAGAGCGTACCTCGGGTGTCTAGATCCTCGTGTCAATTAGAGACTTAAGCGTCATGTGAATATTTTGCTTTCTATAGGCGCACGGCGTTTAGCTTGTTCATGGCCTGAAGCCTCATGAACCTCGTTTAAGATTTTTCTTCCCAAGACACAATCTCTTCGCTCTTAACAATCTGCTCTATATCAAGCATGATCCACGCTGATCCATAATGCCGTTACTCATAGATCATTAAGACGATGGTCTCTACGTAAAAAAGGTTTCGTATGGCGATGAAACCACACGAAACCTTTATGACTCACATCGATTGTTTTAGTCCATCAAGAATCACATTCAACGTTTTCTATCAAGATAAGCATGACACGAATTGATTGTAGCCGTTATCAATGCAAACACGACAGCCCATGTTGCTGGGACTTTATTCAACAAAGCGAGCATGCTGAGTACAATCGTGCACAATGCAAGAATCACTACAGCGACTCTAAAATATCGAGATAAGTTCATCATCGTATGGACCTCCTATCTGCTACGAATCTATTCGATTAAATCTATAAGTATTGTACGCCTTAAATGTAAAAGTAGAAACGTGTGGGGGCGAACACGGTGATCAGATGTACCTGTTGCTCCAGCTACGGAGGGTGTCCTGATCCTTAAAATCCACCGCAGCGCAAAATCCACCACGGCTCGTGTAGGAGTTTGCATCAGAGACTATTGAGGATGAGGGAGTTTAGAGCCGCGAGCCAATTTTTACGCTTCATTTCGTGTGGTATTCGTTCCCGAAGCGGGCGTATAATGGACGTTATTTGGTAGAGGCAAGGATAGGCTATGCATCTGATATTTTCGTCGTGGCGTCAAAACAAGGACACGGCTAGAACTCAAGAAGAAATCGCTCCTTTGCATTTGGCGGAGCGTGTTTTGAGCGCGCGGGGCTTAGATGCAGAAAAACGGCAGCTTTTTTTAGCGCAAAGCCAGGCCCAGGATCTGCTTTGGAATCCTTACCGAATGAAGGGCATGCGACAGTTGGTGACAAGCCTTTGGCCGCGACTCAAAACCAAAGAACACGTTTTAATTCATGGGGACTATGATCTGGATGGTCTTTCATCTTCCGCTTTGATGAGTCACTATTTTGAGAAGCTAGGGCTCAAGGTGTCACTCTTTATCCCAGATCGCGTAGAAGATGGATACGGATTAGGCGAAAAAAGCATCCAAAGGATTCTCGAAGTGCGCCCCGACTTTGTGTTGACCGTAGACTGTGGGATTTCGGCCTGTGAAGCGATCGCCACGATTCAAGCGGAGGGTATCCCGGTTTATGTAACCGATCATCATCAAGCACCTCCAGTCCTTCCCGAAGCCGAAGCATTGATTGATCCCAAGCAGCCGGGGGAGTCTTACCCCAATCCTAATCTGGCGGGCGTGGGGGTCGCACTCAAACTCGTTCAAGCGCTTGAAATGAAGCGGGCGGTCGAAGCTGGAGATTTGGATGCGCACGTTTTTGAACAAGAATCTGAGCTTTTAGAAACAGAAGGTACCGAAGAAAACGAACGAATCAGAGCTTTTTTGCATGATGTGTCTCGACCTTATTTCGCATGGGCGATGCTGGGAACCGTGGCAGACTTAATGGAGCTCACAAAAGAGAATGTTTGTTTGATCAATGCAGGTCTCGCTCAAATCGCTGAGGGCAAAGCACCGATCGGTATCGCTGTATTGCTTGACGCGATGCGTTTATCTCAAGAGCGTTTAACGGTGACGGATGTTTCATTTCGATTGGCGCCCGCCTTTAATGCGGCGGGAAGGCTTGGCGACTTAGAAGTTGCGTCTTCGCTTTTAATGACGCAAGACCCTAAGCTCGCGAGAATGCTAGCGGGTCGTTTGATTGAGATTAACGATGAACGAAAAGCTTTGTGTCAAAAGGAAGAAGAACGGGCCAAAAGCTGGATTGAAGCGCATCCAGAGGTGCTATCTCACGCGGTTTTGCTGGTCGATCTGCCGAAGAGCCATCCAGGCATCTTGGGCATTTTGGCCGTGCGATTGGCGACTTATTACCACAAACCCTGCTTGGTTTTTACGGATGAAGGTGTAGAGAGAGAAGATGCAATGCTGAGAGGTTCAGGTCGAAGCTATGCAGATATCCCGTTGCACGATTGTTTGACGCAAGCCGCAAAGCAGGTCGCGTTTTCTTTTGGCGGACATCAGCAGGCGCTCGGCGCAGAAGTCAAACGAGCGGATTTACCGAAGTTGGCGCAAGCTTTAGATGAGGCTTTTTTGAGCATCGAAGCGGAGTGGAGCCAGCTTAAAGACTGTAATCGCCGTTTTGAGCGTCATTATGATTTAGAGTTGGACTTTGTGGACTTGAATTTAGAGGCAGCCAGAAGTTTGAGATTTTTGGAGCCCACAGGGCCGGGCCGAAAAGCCCCCGTATTTTTGACCCGAGGTCTTGTGATCGATGAAGTGAAAACCCTAGGACAAGATCAAAATCACTTAAAATTGTCCCTGTTGCCGAATCTTTTGACCGCGCGAAGTGAAGTGGTTGAGGGGCTCGCCTTTGGTCAGGCTCAGCAATTGCCTTTTTTATCTGGGCGACAAGCAGTAGATCTCCTTTATACACTTGATATTAACGAGTGGCGAGGGCGAGAGAAGGTACAATTGATCATTCAACACCTTCAATGGGCAGAAGAAAAGTGCGCGTCGAAAAATCCGGAGCGAAGTAACGAAGATGCTCCAGCAGAAGAAGCCTTGGATGCGAAAGAATTGAATCAATCTTTGGTGCGGCTGTGGCAAATTTTGGATGCGGCTTTGGAATTGGGCGGTATTTATGTCGATCCAGAGGCTTTGGCCCACATCTATTGGCCTAAAATATGTGTCAAAGGGAAAAAGGTCAGTGTGGAAACCTTGACTCGGCTTTTGCGTATTTTTGTAGAGTTGGATTTGATTTATATGCAGGCGGATGGAGATTTATACTTTGTAGTGAGGCGAGAACAAACGGGTGAAAGGCGCAGCTTGAGTGAATCTCAGACCTACCGAACTTGGCAGAAAGGGGACGAGGATGTCAGATACGAAGCATAAGAATAAAACTGAACACCTTGAAGGGATCGCGAAACAGCAACACGATAAAATCAATGCGGATTTAGCTTTCATGCCTTTGCCCCAGGAAGAGAACGAAACGCCAACGACAGAGGCGGAAGAAGCCCAGCATCGAAATGTTCAAGAGGAGCTCGAGCGGACAAAAGAAGAGTTGTTGCAACATTTTACAGAGCGTGTCGATCAGGGAAATCGGGAGCGTTTTTCAAAGGCGATGACATTTGCAGAAAAAGCGCACAAGTACCAAAAACGAGTCAACGGAGATCCCTATATCACGCATCCGATTGCGGTCTGTGAGATTTTGATGGACGTGTTGCCGGATGAGGACTCTCTTTGCGCCGCGCTTTTGCATGATACGGTGGAAGATACAGGAATCACGCTGCATGATCTTGAACGAGAATTCGGTTCAACAGTTTCGATGTTGGTCGATGGGGTGACCAAACTCGAGAAGATGAGCTATTCTTCGCGCGAAGAACTTCAGGCGGAAAATTATCGCAAAATGTTTTTGGCGATGGCCAAAGACCTGCGCGTCGTTTTGATCAAGTTAGCGGACCGCATGCACAACATGCGCACGATGCGGCATATGGTGATGTATAAGCAGGAGGCAATTTCTCAAGAGACCCTCGATATTTATGCGCCCTTGGCGGATCGTCTAGGTGTGTACCGTTGGAAATGGGAGCTTGAGGATTTGTGTCTGCGTTACATTGATCCGACGAGCTACTATGAGCTTGTCGGTGCGATAGGGCAAAAGCGCACGCAGCGTGAAGCTTACTTGAAACAGATCATTGAAGAGATCGATGAGGCCCTCCAGAAGATGGGGATTGAGGCCAAAGTCGACGGCCGAGCGAAGCACTTTTACAGTGTGTATCGCAAGATGAAAGAGAAGAACAAGTCTTTGGATCAAATTTTTGATTTGTTCGCTTGCCGCATTTTGGTGAATTCGATTCCCGAGTGTTATGCGACCTTGGGGCAGGTGCATGAAATGTATCGCCCGATGACGGGCCGCTTCAAAGACTACATCGCGGTGCCTAAGCCGAACCATTATCAGTCTTTGCATACGACGGTATTCGGTCCTTCAGGCTATCCTTTTGAGGTTCAAATCCGTACGCATGAGATGCATGAGACGGCAGAATTGGGTATCGCGGCGCATTGGAAGTACAAGATGGGGGTGACCGACGCCAAGGGCAGTGAGGCTTTGGATGCGGGGAACCGCTGGCTGACCCAATTTTTGGACTGGCAGAAAGAGACCAAAGACTTTTCTGAGTATCTCAACGGCGTCAAAGGGGAACTTCTGCCGAACGAAGTCTACGTCTTTACGCCGAGAGGTGACGTCTATTCATTGCCTAAAGGTTCGGTGCCGATTGACCTGGCCTACGCGATTCATTCGGGCCTAGGGAACCGTATGTATGGAGCGAAGGTCAACGGAAATATTGTCGCGCAAGATTATCAGCTACAAGTTGGGGATATCGTTGAAATCTTGGCTTCTGACAAAGTGAATGGTCCTTCTTACGATTGGCTGAACCTTGTGAAGAGCCAGGGGGCGAGAAACCGCATCAACAACTGGTTCAAAAAAGAGCGCCGAGAGGAAAATATTCGCCGGGGCAAGAAGCTTCTCGAAAAAGAAATTGCCCGCTCAGGCTTTAACACCTTGCAGGTCTTACAGCCCGAGTTCATCAAACCGATTCTGAAGCGATATACCTTGCGTTCAGAAGATGATCTTTATGCCGCGATTGGAAACGGTACGAGCGGGATGACGGCAGGCCGCGTGACGCCGAGACTGAGGGACCTTTATCTCAAGAGTTTGTCCCAAGAAGAGCGCGAAGGCTTGGGCTACTTCTTCAATTCTGCGGGGCAGATCGTCTATCGTCCGGAAACGCTCAAGATGAGAGAGGCCCTTGAGTCCAGCAAAAATGGCGAAGAGGTTCAACTCAACGCGAAGAAGAAAAAAACGGGACAAAATGATAGCGGGGTGGAAGTTAAAGGCATTGACAATTGTTTGGTCCGCTTGTCTCGCTGCTGTTCGCCCATGCCAGGAGATCCAATCATTGGATACATTACGGTGGGGCGAGGCGTCGCCATCCATCGAAAAGACTGTCCGAATATTCGTCATTTGATTGAAGCGGCAGCAGGAGATTCTGAGGAAGCCAAGCGCGCGGCGCGTTTAATTGATGCAAACTGGAGTATCCGCGGCATGAGTTCGAGTAAGACGTCTTCGTCTTATCTCGTAACCTTGAATATTACGGCGCATGATCGACCGAACCTTTTTGCTGATGTGTCGAATGCGATCGCTGAAGAGCGCGTTTCGATTATTTCGGGGAAACTCAAAGCCTTCAAGGACATTTCGGCGCTTTTGACTTTGCAAGTTGAGGTCAATTCCTTGGAGCAATACAATCGCTTAATTGGACGTATCCGATCGATTTCGGACGTGTTGAGTGTCCAGCGCGTCTAAGCTGTATGATGTGGCGAATGCGATGTGGTGAATGCGATGTAGCGGGTGCGATGCGGCGAATGCGATCGCTGAACGCGATTTCCTTTGGACAAAAATATTTATTTAAGGATAAAAATCAAGGGAGCCTCCTTTATAGGACAGAAGCAAGCGCAAACTCAAAAAAGAAGATTAATGATTGACGCAACGACAGGTCATCAAACCAATGACGAGAAAGGAATACATGGAAGATTCGAATAAGAAACAGATTAAAAAAACGAGAAAAAATCAGACCCAAATGACGAGAGGAAAAGGCGCGAGTCAAAAAGCGCTTCAGGCTTCAAAAAAAGCGGCGCTCGGCAAAAGCTCAGCCCAAACGCCATCTCGAACTTCAGCTAAAACTTCATCCAAAACTTCAACCAAAACATCTCATAAGGCGTTAAATGCGTCGGCGGTTAATTCGGGCTTGCCCAAACGTCATTCTGCAAGTAAGACGACGGCTTTGCCAGCGAAAAAGAAGACAAAACTCAAAGGTGCTGGTGGACGAAAAATAAAGATCCCCTTTTTGAGTTCACGTGCGCACGCCCAAAAGATTCGTGAACGAGAGCGGATGGATCAGATTCAGGATCGCTTCGAGGCGGATCAAAAGGCCGGACGTTCCACTCAAGAGCCCAAAATCAAGACGCAGCGGCCTCGCTTAAATCTGGCCAATCAAAAGCGACCCTACGCCGTCCATCGAAAACCCCAGGTTCAAGAATGGATGCGTTCGACCCCGATTTTGTCGCCTCAGCTGATCGCGATGCGGATGGGCCAGGATCGTCGCGGACGGAACACGCTTGAAAATCGTTACTTCCGTTTGAGCAATCGCGGCCTATCTCCTGAGCTTCAAAAAGAATTGCCCAAAGCACCTGCAAATTCAGTGAAAATCATTCCCCTGGGTGGCTTGTGTGAGATCGGCAAAAACATGACGGCCTATGAGTACGGAAACGATATTATTGTCGTCGATGTAGGCGTGTCTTTTCCGACCGAAGAACAACCGGGCGTCGATGCGATCATCCCCGCGATGGACTATATTTTCGAACACAAAAGCAAGCTGCGGGGTGTCTTTTTGACGCACGGACACGAAGATCACATTGGCTCGATTCAATGGCTGCTCAAGGATGTGCGCTGTCCGGTTTACGGTGGGCCTTTGACCCTAGCTTTGGTGCGCGGCAAGATGCAAGAGCATGGCCTTGAATCGCAGATAGGAGATCTGCGTGTGGTTCGTGATGGTGAGGTTCAAAAAGCAGGGAGCTTTAGCGTCGAGTTTATCCACGTCAATCACTCGATTGCGGACTCTTCGGCTTTGGCGATTCAAACGCCGGCCGGTACGATCATTCATTCTGGAGACTTCAAAATTGACTACACGCCCATTCATGGCAAGCCGATCGATTTGCCTCGTTTTTCAGAACTGGGCGATTTGGGGGTTTTGCTCTTTGTCTGTGAAAGTACCAATATCGGCAAAGAGGGTTTCTCCATGTCCGAGTCGCGCGTCGGCCGCGAATTTTCGAAGCAGTTTGACAAAGCGCAAGGCCGCGTGATTGTCGCGACTTTTTCGTCCAATGTGCACCGTATCCAGCAAGTCATTTCGGCGGCTGAAGACCACGGGCGCAAGGTCCTCTTGATCGGGCGCAGCATGAATCAGGTTTTTAATGCGGCGGATGAGCTGGGCTACATTCAGTATCAAAGAGATACGCTGATTGATTTGAATGAGCTGAATCAATATCCCGACGACAAAATCTGCATTATCATGACAGGGAGCCAGGGTGAAAAGCTCGCCGCTTTGAGTCGCATTGCCTACAACGAGCACCAGACGATAGAGATCAAAAAAGGCGATCGGATTATTTTGTCGGCGAATACAATTCCTGGGAATGAGAAGCCGATCTTTAACATGGTTGATGAGCTCTGTAAGCGTGGGGCGGAGGTTATTTATAAAGAGATGGCAGATGTACACGTCTCTGGTCACGCCTACCGCGAGGAAATCAAACTGTTGCATGAACTCGTTCGTCCCAAGTATTTTGTGCCCTGCCATGGCGAGTATCGAATGCTCCACAATCATTCGGAGCTCGCCCATACGCTCGGCATGCCATATGAGCGAATTTTCCTGTTGAATAACGGAGATATCTGCGCCTTTTCAGAGAATTTTGCGGGTGTGGTGGGCTATACCGAAGGGAATCCTGTTCTGGTGGATGGACGCCATCGCCAACGTACGAACACGAGTGTGTTGAGGGAGCGCAAAGAGCTCGCAGAGGACGGGATTTTGGTTTTGACCTTGATTGTGAATGCCAAAGGCGAGCTTGCGACGGATCCTTCTATTGTCAGCATGGGCTTTATGTTCGAGGAGGCGAGGGAGCAGTTCCCGCAGCAGCTCAAACGCTTTATCTTGTCACGCGCTCAAGCGGCAAAGTCAGGGCAACAGTCTTTGAGCGCTCTGTTCAAGCAAGCTAGCTTCCGATCGCAGATTTTGAATTTGTGTATGGCTGAATTTGGCCGCAAGCCCGTCTTGCGCGTGGAGGTCGTTGAACTCTGATTCTGGTGGATTTCGCTTGACAATAGCTTTAATTCTGCCAAACTATTTATTTGCACATTTGTATATATCAGTGGATTTGTCGCTGTGTGATTGCGACGCAAACAAGGAGAGAATATGCTCGTTAAACCGCCCATTGAAGATCTGTTACCGCACGTTGAGAATCGTTATACGCTCGCCATTGCTGTGGGTAAGCGCGTTCGCCAGCTGGTGGATGGGGCATTACCTTTTCAAGAGCAAGAGAATGACAGCTTGATTACTTTGGCTTGCGAGGAACTGGCCCACGGAGATGTCTTTGTGGTGCCCGCCGACGTGAAGCCTGTCATCCCCATGCGTGAAATTGAAGAACCGGTCTACGATTTGCCCGCGGATAATGACGGTGAAGAGCTCAATGAGCAGCGTGCGCCCAAGGTTGAAATGGATTACAGCACGCCGGCGCTCACGGACGCTGAACATGAACAGCATGAGGTGAGAAGTGTCATTCGCTACATGGATGAAAATGACGTGTTCTTGATGCCGGAGGAAGAAGATCCTGAGGCAGGGATCACCTATAGAGCGGCTGATTATGATGACGATGACGATGATGAGGGCCTTGATGCACCGCCTGTGCGCGTGAGCCGTTCCAGCAAAGAAGAGGAAGAGCTCGAAGATTTGGAAGATCTGGAACGTTTGGTTGATGATGTGACCTATCGTGAAGGCAAGGCTTACAAGGACGACGAAGACATCGATCTCGACTTTTTTGAAGAATAAGAGACCATCCCGTTCGTTTGTTTTGGCCAAGCGAGCGGGATTTTTCTGTAATGGGGCTGAGGCTTAATGGGGCTGAGGCTTTGACCCAGTTGGAGGTAGACAATGGAAAAAACGATGGAGCGCATCGTAGCTTTGTGCAAGCAGAGAGGTTTTATTTTTCCCGGTTCAGAGATTTACGGGGGCTTGGCGAATAGCTGGGACTACGGTCCGTTGGGCGTCTTGCTTAAAAATGCGGTGAAACAAGCTTGGTGGCAGCGCTTTGTGCAGCAACGCCAAGACGTCGTGGGCTTGGATTCTGCGATTTTGATGAACCCCAAGGTTTGGGAGGCTTCAGGGCACATTGGTAACTTTACGGATCCTTTGGTGGACTGCAAAAAATGCCGCAAACGCTATCGTGCGGATCAGCTGATTGAGGAGCATATCAAAGCTTTGCAAGAGGCAGATCCATCGATCGAAATGCCTTTGCTTGACGGGCAGTCGAATGAAGCGCTCGACGAACTCATCGCGCGTTATGAGGTGAGCTGCCCGAGTTGCGGTGCCAAAGAATTCACCCCGGTGCGCCGCTTCAATATGATGTTTAAGACCCATCAGGGCGTGACTGAAGATTCTTCGACAGAGATTTATTTGCGTCCTGAAACGGCCCAGGGGATCTTTGTCAACTTCGTTAATGTCCAAAGGACCATGCGCTTGAAACTTCCTTTTGGGATTGCGCAGATCGGTAAAAGCTTCCGAAACGAGATTACGCCAGGCAACTTCACCTTCCGTACGCGCGAGTTTGAGCAGATGGAGATGCAGTATTTCACGAAGCCAGGTGAATCCAAGGCCGCATTTGATTTCTGGCGCACGTATGCGGTGTCTTTCTTAAAAGACTTAGGGCTCAAAGAAGAGGAGTTGCGCCTTCGTGATCATCGTCCGGAGGAGTTGGCCTTTTATTCAGAGGCGACGAGTGATATCGAATTCTTGTTCCCCTTTGGTTGGGGTGAACTTTGGGGTATTGCGAGCCGAACGGATTATGACCTCGGGCGTCACCAGGAGGTTTCACGTCAAGATCTGATGTACTTTGATCCTCAGACCAACGAAAAGTATTTGCCGCATGACATTGAGCCTTCCTTAGGTGCAGACCGATTGACTTTGGCGATTTTGTGCAGCGCTTACGATGAAGAGCAACTCGAAAACGGTGAGACGAGAAATGTTTTGCGCTTTCATCCTTTCTTGGCACCGATCAAGATTGGTATTTTGCCTTTATCAGCGAAGCTTTCTGATCGTTGTGATGAGCTCTTTGCTTTGCTCAGCCGGCGCTATATGTGCGAGATTGACACAAGACAGAGCATTGGCAAGCGCTATCGTCGCCAGGATGAAATTGGTACGCCTTATTGCGTCACCTATGATTTTGATTCTGATACAGATCGTTGTGTCACAGTGCGCGAGCGTGACAGCATGGAGCAAGTTCGTGTGCCGATCGATGAGCTTTTGAATTATTTCGAAGGTCGCTTTGATTTGAAAGCGGCGCAAAATTGAGTGTTGAGCTCTGAGATGGGGCGAAAGAGCTTAGAATAAGGTGAAAGATCCTATTGCATAGCGACTGAGCGTAAATCTTGGTCGCTTTTTATTTGCCTCTTTTTATTGGTACGAGGAAAGTTAAAGCGAGAAGATCGTTTAATCTGTGACCGTTTTGAAAAAGGGTGTTCAAAACGCTCTCTTTTTCTTGTGAATTAAGTAAAATAGAGACTCGGATTAAAGGCCCCGTGTTATGTGGGATAAATGGTGAAGTTATGGACGAACAAGAACGACTCGATTATATGGAAGATGAATATTTAGAAGAGAGCCGCTCGGATGTCAATGCGATGATTGATCGCATTCGAGATTATTTGAGCTTAGAGGCACGCAAGGTTCCCTTTAGCAACAAAATGGTGATGGTGGACAAAGAACACATCTCGATTTTGCTGATGCACATCAAAGATAGCCTTCCCCAAGAGCTCAGACAGGCTCAGCACGTTGTGCGCAATAACAAGAAAATTATTAATGAGGCCGAAAGTATCGCCAAGCGGATTGAGCGTGAGGCAGAACTCAAAATGGCGCAGATGGTGGATGAGAGTGAAATTACCCAACGCGCACATGAACAGGCTGAAGAGATTCTTAGAAACGCAGAGCGCCTGAGCGAGGATTTGCATCGCCGCTCTATGGCTTACCTCAAAGATAACATCGTGCGACTTGAGGAGCTGGTGACCGAAATTTTGGTAGAGCTACAACGAAACTTGAAGCAGCTAGATTAGTTGAAGGAAAGGAAGCGGTGGGAAAGCTCATCGCTTTTTTATTGATATGAGTGAAGAAAAACAAAAGGGAAAAGTGATCGAACAAGCCCCAACACATGATGGGATCACAGAAACACAACTCAGCGAAGCGCCGACAGAAGAAGTCGCTCAGGCTCAAACAGCGGATTCTGAGAAAAAGCAGATCAAGGCCACCCGCATCTTGGGGGTCGAACTCAACGCCTGGAGCTTGCTGAGCGCTTTTGTTATTTTAGGTGGCATCTTGTTGGGGGCGGTTCTTTTCTACAGGAGTCGTCCCGCCGAGATTGTACCGAAGACGCCGGCGTTAGCGGTGGAACTTTTTTTGAAGCAAGTGTCTCAAAAGGACGAAGCGGGCTTTGTTCAATTGTTGGATCATCGCGCGAATCAAGAAGAAAGCAAAAAAATTTTTGGAGAGCTTGCAGGTTTACCAGAAACCGACTGGATGCAGCGGCATTTTGCTGTCTTGACGGCGCAAGATGGGCGTATGTTTTTGCTGGCGATCAATGAGTTGCCTGAGTTGGGCGAATATCGCATTCAAAGTGTGCGAGAATTACCGACTTCAGTGCGCAGTCTATTTATGGAAAAAGCGCCTGCTTCGGTGGATGAAGCTTTTGAAAAAGAACTGGAAAAAGCTCAGCGCTGGGGTGATGCGTCCAGTGAAAAATCGAATGAAAGCAAGCTGACAGAAACTGATGCTCAGTCAGCGCAAGGGGCAAAAACCACAAAATCATTAGACAGCAAGACGCAAACGGTGCAAACTCAGGCGCCAAGCGAAGCGACGACGACCGAGAAAACAAGCGAAGCGACGAGCACGACGAAAGAAAAGTGAAGGCACCTCGAGCTCTTTGGGCGCAAGAGATCCACGGATATTGATACAGGGAGTTTATTCTGAGCATGAACCATCAAGACGAGCAGAAGATAACGGACGGCCAGGCCCATCGCACAGAACGCCTT
>JAEWGS010000121.1 GCA_023388205.1 Bacillota bacterium | reverse complement strand
GCGTCACATGGGCTTTTGTCGTCGCAGGGATCGTCGTTGCAATCACGAACCTATGTCTCGCTACCCTAGGTTCAGCAATTCCATCAAACGGCGGTATGTACACTTATGTTCGTGATCTGATCGGACGAAAGACTGGCTTTTTCTACGTCGCTTTGCTCGCAGCCGGACAGCTCGTTTTGGCTAACTACGCCATTGGTTTTGCTTCCTATGTTCAAGACCTCGTGCCTGGTGTCAACACGACTTTGATCGCAGGGCTCATGATGACCGCCATCTTTGTCATCAATTTACTCGGCGTCAAAACGGCGATGCTGGTCCAAAGGGTGCTCGTGGTCATTCTCGTCAGCTCAATTACCTTATTTGTTATTTTAGGTCTGCCGAGAGTCACCGATTACTCCGCTTTTGTCACCCCTAGCAAAGTGCTTCCTGAAGGCTTTGGTGCTTTTGTCGCCGCCATCTTCTTGGTTCGCTTCTCAATCGTCGGTGCCGAATACATCAACGAATTCGGTGACGATTCCGAAAATCCCGGGCGCAATATCCCACTCGCTATGATCATCTCCACCTTCGTCGTCACCCTCGTTTATCTCGGCGTGGGTATTGTGGCTTCTGGCGTTCTCCCGATTGGCGATGTCGCCTACCAGACCTTGACTGCAGTTGCCAAACAAATCTTCCCCACACCGATTTATTATTTCTTCGTCATTGGTGGTGCGATGTTCGCCCTGACCTCCTCCCTTAATGCCGTTTTCTCTTGGGCCCCCAAAGGGCTTGAAGTCGCGGTCAAAGACGGTTGGTTACCTCGATTCTTGGCGAACACAAACAAGACCTTCGGGACGCCTCATTACTTACTCATCATCTTTTACGTGCTCGGCATGATCCCCATTGTGACGGGTGGAACGATGGAAATTATCGCGGTCCTCGGAAACAACATCGGCTTGATCTTCGCCGCTTTGCCGCTGACGGCTGTCATGGCTTTACCTTACAAAAAACCGGAAGCCTACGCGCGTGCCTATTTCAAATTCCCCCGCTGGGCGATGATCGTGGCCCCAACTTTATGCCTGGCCGTCTTTGTCGGTGGCTTTTACTCAAACATCGATTTCATCGGGCCCATGGGCATGCAAGTGCTCGCGGTCTACTGTCTTTTAGTCACACTCTACGCTTTTGTCCGTGAAAACTATATGTATCGTCACGGGCTTGGCCACTTCGCTCAAGTTAAAGAGTTAAACGCCCAAAAGGCTCCGCAGCTTGAAAATGAGCAAGCAGCTCAAGAAACAACGGTGCTCCAAGACGCCACAGTGAGCCATTCTGCGACTAAAGAAAAATAAACGCGAAACATCACAGGGAGGCTTTTCCTTGGCACAAAGAAAAGCCTCCTTTAGATTCCTGAACAAAAAGGAGCTTTAGGATGATTCCTGATAAGAACTTACAAAATTACAAAGAAAGCGCAGCTTATATTCAGTCTAAGATCCAAGAACCCGTCGATCTCGCGATTATATTGGGTACAGGGCTGGGAGGGCTTTTGGACGTCCTCGAAGATAAGATTGAAATCCCCTATCGAGACATCCCCCATTTCTTACAGTCCACTGCCCCGGGCCACAAAGGCCAATTCATCTACGGTCGTTTAGCGGGTCGACAAGTGCTCTGCATGTCTGGACGCTTTCACTACTATGAGGGCTATGATTTTTCGGAGCTGGCAACACCCATTTACGTGCTCAAGCTGCTCGGGATTGAAACGCTGATTCTGACCAATGCGGCGGGCGCGATCAATTTCAACTTCCACCCCGGCGATCTTTGTGTTTTGACCGATCACTTGAACTTCGCAGGTGTCTCGCCCACGCGCGGAAAAAACCTGGACGAAATGGGCCCCCGCTTTTTCCCCATTGATCGACTCTACGATCCCGACCTGCGCCAATTGGCCCATCGAAGCGCAAATGAACTCGGCCAAACGCTCAAAGATGCCGTGTATTTTTACGCCGTCGGTCCCTTCTTTGAAACACCCGCCGAAATTCGCGCCATGCGTCTTCTCGGCGCCGATCTCGTCGGCATGTCCACCGTGAGCGAATCTTTGACGGCCGGTCACTGCGGCATCAAAGTTTTGGCCTTCTCTGTCGCAACCAATTACAGCTCGGATCGCATCCAAAATATGGATGGCTCCGAAGTCGAAGAAGTGGCCGAATCCGTCTCGGATCGCTTACTCGCGCTCGTCACCAAAGTCGTGAATCAAATTTAACGCACCAATCCTCTCAAACCCACAACTAAAAAGGGAGCCGGTTTTCAATCACCGGCTCCCTTTTGGTTTTGAGCTGCGCGAAGGCTGCATGAAGGATCAGTCGATATCGCTGCATCTCATTCTGCTTTAGAGAAATCCAAAACGATCGTACGGATCCCACCAAAACGCTCCCAGGCTAAAACATTTCCTTTGACATAGACATCTGCTAAATCCAGTCCCATTTGATCGACTTCGCGCTTGACGATCGCGAGTTGACCCTCCGACAAAGTATCTGAGCCCTTTTTGAGTCCCTGTTCCGTCGTCTTATCTGTATCTGGGAAGTCCTCATTCAAAAAGATTGAATTCAAATCATAGTCAAAGCGACGATCCCGCTTCGGATCAAAAACGCTGACGTGTCCATCTTTGACCAGCATCTGTTCACGTCCAAAACCTAAATCCTTGACGAGAACATCAACGCGCTTGAGATCTTTTTCGCTCAATGTATCCGAGCCTTTCATCAAACCTTGCTCGGTCACATTATGATTCGTCTTAGGACGAGCTTCCAATTTGTCCAATGGGTCCGCATGATAATGATCTCGATGCGGCCAAATGAGAATACGCGCTTCAATCACCTGTAGTTTTGAAAGTGGGATGTTGTGGCGCTCTCCGAAATACTTCACCCGGTCAAGCTCATCTTCTGACAGAAGAATCGAGCCTTTCATCAGGCCCTGTTCATTCACTTCATTATTCGGGTTTGGGTCAACAGGCGTCCCATTAAATTCGCTTTCATCGTCGCAATCATCACACGGAGGGGGCAAAGTTGTGCTCGAATTCGGATCAGGCACAAGACCCGTCTCATCCTTATCTGAACTCGTTTCCTTCGGCTCCGTCGGTTCTGGTTTCGTGTCTGGTTTCGGCTCAGGCTTCGGCTCTGGTTTCGCCTCCGTCGGCTCCGGTTTGACCGTGGGGCGGCTAGGCTTCGGCTGATACCCCTCCGGTTCCTCATCTGGATCAACTAAGATCGGCTTTTCTCCTGGAGCGGGTTGTTTGAGTGAAGCAATCGGTGTGGCGTGGAAATGGTCCTTGTGCGGCCAAATGACATAGCCTCCTTGAATCTTGAGTTGTGCTCGCGTCAAACCGTGCTCAGCCGCAAAGAAGTCGACCCGTTCGAGGTCTGACTGGCTCAACGCATCTGAACCTAGCAAAAATCCTTGCTGGGTCAAGTTGCCCGCGGGCGTCTTTCCTTGATCCTTGTGTTCGGACCCCGTAGATCCGTGATGCGAGCCTGGCTTACTCCCTGCTTGACTTGAGCTGTCCTTGCCTTGAAGTGAATCCTTGGGAACGAAGTGAAAATGATCCCCGTGACGTACAACGTAGCCTTCTTTCGTCTCAGAAACAATGTCCTCACGCTTAAACTTAAAGCCATCGTCCGTTACCCCAATCACCCCCGGCTCAAGCTGAAGGTTTTTTTGAGCAGGTGTCGCTTTTTTCTTGACCTGAGGCGGAGCTGCTTGATAATTCAAACGATCGCGTTCGTACTTAAGTAAAATGCGCGGACCTTTTTCTGTTTTGACCACATAAAAAAGATGGCGTTCGCCAATAAGTTGCTCCTTATCAAGTTTTGTCTTTGCAGGCAAAAGGAGCCCCTCTTCAAACTTGGAGCGGTCGCGCGGTAGACCTTCGTTATAATGCTCATGATCACCATGACGCCAGGCGTAACCTTCTTCAGTCAAATGAGAGACCGTCAACATTCTCAGATGCTCTCGACGGAGGCGACTTTTTTCTCCGCGGCTCCTTTTAAGCTTGTCTTTTTGATCCCCAGCCTGTTCACCTGCTGATTTTTCCGTCTCAGAAGTTGCCGTTTCCTTCTGGCTCGTTTCCTGCGTCTTGTGACGCTCTTGATCAGCTCGGATCAATGTTGCGGACGCATTTAAGAAAAAAATGGATCCGCTGATCACGAGGGCCAGCGATAGCTTGCACATCTGCGATATTTGCTTCATCTTCTCCTCCTCTAACAATTCAGGTCAAAAGCATCGCGCTTATTCAAACGGGTCGCCCGAACCTGATCTATTAAGCGACGCTAAAAACATTCACATTCAGCATACGCGTTTATTTGAAAATGCGATCGATTCGCAAGAAGGAATAGTAAAGCACCATCAGGCGCGCTCCGCAAGGCTTTTACGCACAAAAAAGAAAAAAATGCTCTCTTTCGAAAGCATTTTAGAAGTAGCTCGCAACGCAAGCGCCAACAAGCAAAATGGATCAACAAAGATCAGCCGATAAAGCGAGGAACAGGTAAACCACTCGCCTCGTCCATCAACCAATCCTGATTAAAATCAAAGCTGGGATACGACAGACGGTCCCGATACTTTTCCGCCGAAACGATATCATTGCCGCTCTGAAGGACCTCAGCTGTGTCCCTTTCATTCAACAATTTGGGCCGTGTATAGCCCGTCGCAAAGTGGAACGTCCCCAATTCATTCGCATAAGGAAGGGCGACATTGCCCTCTAGATGATAGCCCGTCTCATTCGGTCCTAAGGCAGACCATTTAGTGCGTAGGGTATATAAAAAGTCATCGAGATAGATACTTTGTTGATCGATTTTAGGATCGTGAATGACGAAAAGTCCTGCGAAAAAATTCTTCGACACATCCAAGTAAGCCGGCATCGCCCCTTCTTCTGGCACATTCACAAGGGTGGCACACAAACCGCCCACATGCGTCCCCGAACGGTACGTTTCATAGCCCAATGTGCCGTAAACCGCACAGTCGTGAATCGACAAAATCGCCTGGCTCGCCTGATCTTGAACCCGTCCAGCATCAAAAAAGGAGATCAATCCGCCAAGGTGTATCGCCTCTTTGACTTGCCCATAAAATAAGCTATGTGACAGTTCCATAGAAGACAAAACGTCCTTGTCTCCTTCATAGGCAGAAATTAAATTGACCCGGCCTAACAGCCCGCCCGCAATGAAGCGACCCTTCACCTCTCCATCGACAGCAGAATTTTGAATCTGGAATGAAGAGCGCGAACGATGGGGCACCTGCACATTCGCAATAAGCCCCGCCGCAATATCCCGATCAGCCGTATCTGCGCTGCCCGACTGAACCTTCGCTTCTTTTTCTGAGCTATAGCCATTCACTGTTAAACGCCCGCCGGCTAAGCTGAGATCTGCGCCAAGGCCTCCTGATAAAAGTTTGCCTTGAATCTTTCCTGTTTGTGTAAATCCATCAATGTGAAAGTCTAAGCCCGTTGTCGCGACGACACGGCCAAAAAGCCCGCCGGCATTTTCACCTGAAATCTCCGCACCTTGCGCACTGTTTTGGACAATGATCAGCGCCTGCTTTTTTTGCATCTGACCGAGTAAAACTGCGCGTCCCAAAATACCCGCCGCATCTCGATCACCCTTGATCGAACCTTGGTTTTTCACCGCATCCAAACGCAATGAACCGTCCGCTTCAACCAGCAAACGTCCGATCACGCCTGAGGCAGTTTGACCGGCTCGCACCATCGCCTCATTGACAAAGTCTCTAATTTCCCCCTCAGAACTAATATAAGCCTGAGCCACCAAAGCACCCGCCGTACCTTCAGATTCAATTGAGCCCGCTACTTTGGCCTGATCAATCTGCGCATATCTCAATGCAGCGCTCACGCCCCCTGCAAGTGCTTGTATCCCAGATTCAGATTTGAGCTCAAGACGCTTGGCATTTGCCTCATTTTCAGAACCTTTCTCCTGATTCTGAATCGGTCTCTGCTCCGTCGCTGCCCTATCGTTTTTTGCCTTCGCGGCAGCGGCTTTGACCGAGCCTGAAAAGCGAATATGCTTAAGCTGCACAGGCTCTGAAACGCCACGAAGTTCTCCGATCAAACCGCCCACATAGCTGTCGCCTTCGACAAGGCCTTCTGCCTCCACCGCTTCAATTTGCGTCCCATTGAGCGCCAATCCCGCCAAAAGACCTAAGCCATGGTGATTGCGGCCAAGTACAAGCGCATGTTCAAAATTTAGATTGCGAACTCGAGCATGATTTAAGACTGAGAAAAAACCAGCAAAGCGCTGAATTTGTCCTTTCGCATCTCGCGCATAATAGAGCCCGACCACCTTGTGTCCGCCCCCATCATATTCGCCTTGGAAGGGCTTTTGCTGCGAACCCAAAGGCTTCCAATTCTTCAAGTCTTTGAGAAGACTTTCGTTAACGTTTTTGGGATCATCAAGCTTCTCTAAAGCCGAATTCAAAACGATATCCGCAGTCTGCTTATAGAAAGCACGCGCGTATTTGGAATAATAGTTTCCCTCCAACTGCTCAGCCAAATAAGCCAAGTCTTCCGCTTTTGAAATTTCAAAAGGGTGGTCTTTCGTCCCCTGCCCTTTAAGTTCGTAGCTGCGTTTAGCTGCCTTAAGGGCTTTTTCTCGATCTTCCTGACTCGCCTCCGCGTCAAGACCTGCCGCTTCATAGACTTTCTTCTCATCCACAAAGCTCCAAAAAGCAGCTTTCTCATAGTCTAGGGCGCTTGGCACCTCGGTTAAAGTCAATTGAATTGAAGGATCAATCGCCACCCAATCGGTGTCATCAGGCTTCGAAAGACGCAAGGTCTTAGCCCCTGAATTCACGCGCGGCGAAAATAAGGAGGTCAATCCAACAAATAAAATGAGCAAAAGCAAAATGATTGCAGGAACCAAGGCAATCCAAATCCCACGTCCAGAAAAAACAGTTTGAATAAAACCCGGCGCCGGGCGCAAGTCTTTGTCCGTTTCTGCAGCGTCTTCGGATCTATCGTCCGTCCCTTGATCTTTTCGGGAATCTTCTTGCGCATAAGCTCGCTGTGCCACGAAACTAGGATCAGATTCTTCCTGATGCGCATTCGTTTTTTCATCAATGGCCTGGCTCAGATGTTTTTCTTGAATGCGTTTTTGAATCAGTTCTCTTGCTTTGGATTCCGCCTCTTTTCGCTCTAAGTCCTGATCTTTTTGTTTGGCCAAAGCGCGCATTTTCAAGGCTTGAAGGCGCTGCTCCAAATCACTGCGTTTCAAAGCCGAGGCATCATCTTCAAGGGGTTCTGCGTCTTGCTCTGCGGCAGCTTCGGCCTCGGGCGCGGGGGCTTCGGCCACGGGCGCGGGGGCTTCGCCTCCAGACTCGATAAGCTCAGGCGTTTCGGGTGTTTCAACCGCTGCGCCAGCCTCACTGAGCTCGGCTTCTTCTGGTGGCAGTTCCCTTTGATGCGAGTTTTCAGAATCCTCCTGCGCCGCGCTCTGCTTAAGCCAAAGGCCCTGCTCTAAACGCGTCTTGATCTTTTGACGCAAGCGTTCAGCCTGATCTGAGGCCTCTTGTGCTTCCGGGCTTAACAGGATTTCTTCTTGCTGCTTTTTCCTCTCTTGATCTGACATCTCGCGTCCCTCATCACTGATTTCAAATCGCAAAGCTCGACATTCGAACTCAAAAATTGACTCATTTTTATTCTACCAAAGGCTTCTCTTTCTCAAAGCTCAAGTCAAATCATTTCGGCACACAGAGGAAGATTTTTTCTCCTCTTCATCAAGTAAAAAAAGAGAAGCCATAGCTTCTCTTTTTCATCTTTCATATATATGACCGCTCAAATCGATTTGAGCCAACACAATCCATCCAGCTCGATCAAGGTCAGTGTCGATCGCGGTGCTTTTGAATCTGGCGAACGACCACAAATACGAAGAGCGCAACGAGCACTAGGCTCAGCAAAAACTTCGTCGCCCAAAGCGCGACTTTAATCAACAGAATTCCCATCTTTGCAAGAACCCACAGCGAAAAAATGCTCAGCGCACAAACTAGACTTATGCCGCCTACCACCAGCGCCACACGCCCGATCATCGCAACGGACTTAGATCCTGATTTTCTCTGATCTATACCCGTCTTCGTCAAGACGAGACCGATCAAAACCAGCAGTACTGAAACGCCAATCCAAGTTCCCATCTCTTCCTCCTCCTTGAGGCGCACTCTTTATCTTTGAAGATGACCTCACTTAATGTGGATAACGATATCACAACGCTTTCAAAATCGCAGGGGTCAAAGGCCAGCGAAAACAAAAACTCACTTATGATAAGGCTCTCCATTTAGAATCTTAAAGGCGCGAAAAACCTGTTCCAAAAGCACGACGCGCGCCAAACGATGTGGCAAAGTCATCGGTCCAAAAGATAAAACCGTCTTTGCTTTTTGCCGCACACACTCATCCAAGCCGCGAGAGCCACCAATCAAGAACACCAGCTCTGACTGGCCAAGTTCGAGCCAATGTTCCATCTGTTTTGCAAACTGCGGGGACGATAGCGCCTTGCCGCGTTCATC
>JAEWGS010000026.1 GCA_023388205.1 Bacillota bacterium | reverse complement strand
GAACAGTTTTAAGTGATGCATTTGATGAGCGTCTGAGGAATGTGGCAGACGCTTTTTTATGCCTCAATGCGTGAAGTAGCGAAGAATCGAGGACCGTCTATGGCGAAAAAAAGAAACAAAGCAGAGGCGCAGAGTCTTTCGGAGCAGAATCTTTCGGAGCAGAAAAGTCCGGAACAGAAAATTTCGGCGGAGACTGTGGTCAAAAGTGTTCCTAAAAAGAGAAAACCGAAAAATAAGGTAGCGAAAAAAGAAAGCCTAAAGACGCAAGATGACGCTCGTTTATGTGAACTCGTTGATCGATTGATTCACTACGCATTGAGTCAAGAACTTATGGGTGCCGAGGATGTGGATTACGCGCGAAATACCTTGCTGAGCCATTTTCAACTCAAGGTCTACACGGGATCTCCATACACTTCCTTGACGAAAAAGCCGCCGACCTTAGATCCGGTGACGGGGCTCGCTGAGCTTTTGAACGCGCTTTGTGATGAGGCACATGCGCGCGGCCTGATCGAGCCCAATACCACTTTGCAACGGGATCTTTTTGATACGAAATTGATGGCCAGCTTGATGCCGCGTCCATCGGAAGTGGTGAAGCACTTCGCTTGGCTTTATAAAACCAAAGGTCCGAAGGCAGCGACGGAGGACTTTTACGCCTTAAGTCAAAAGAGCAATTATATTCGCCGCGATCGAATCGCCAAAGATGTGCGCTGGGTTTATGCGGGGCGCTACGGACATTTGGATATTACGATCAATTGTTCTAAACCAGAAAAAGATCCCAGAGATATTGCGCAACAAGCTCAGACGAGCTCGGTCTCTTATCCCAAGTGTCCTTTGTGCAAAGAAGCGGTGGGTTATGAGGGCAGCCCAAGTTATCCAGCGAGACAGACGCATCGCATCATACCCCTAGAGCTGAAACAACAGACCTACTATCTTCAATATTCGCCTTACGTGTATTACAACGAACATTGCATCGTCTTTAACGAAGTGCATCAGCCGATGAAGATTGATCGAGGCACCTTTGAGGCGCTTTTGGATTTTGTCGATATTTTTCCGCACTATTTTATCGGGTCGAATGCGGATTTGCCCATTGTGGGCGGGTCGATTTTGAGTCATGACCATTTTCAAGGTGGACAGTACGTCTTTGCGATGGAAAAGGCCAAGGCGGCGAGGTCTTTCAAACATCCTAATTTCTCCGCTGTAGAGATTGAAGAATTGCACTGGCCCATGACCGTTTTACGCCTGTCTTCGACCGAACGCTCGGCTTTGATTCAATTGGCAGATTTGATCTTGAAGACGTGGAGAAGCTATAGCGACGAAAGGATGCAAATTGTTGCGGAGGATGAAAGTGGTCCGCATAACACGATCACCCCGATTGCACGGCATAAGAAGAATCGCTATGAGCTCGACTTGGTTTTGCGAAACAATCGTTGTGATGCAAAGCATCCGATGGGGATTTTTCATCCGCATGAGGAGAAACACCACATCAAAAAAGAAAACATTGGCTTGATCGAAGTCATGGGCTTGGCTGTGTTGCCGGGAAGAATGGTCCAAGCGATGGACTTGCTCGAAGATGCGTATGTCAAAGGCTTGCCTTTGACCGATCCTTTGATCGAAAAGCATGTGGACTGGTTTAAGCAATGGATTGCGCGCGTTCAAGCAAAACGACAGGGCGTCCAGGATTTTGATGCCTCAGAAATCGATGTCTATTATCAAGCGACGCCCAAATTGAAGCGTTCACAGCTACATAGTTTATTGCGCCGAGAAATTGGATCCGTTTTTGAAGCCGTTTTAGAAGATTGCGCGGTTTTCCCAAAGTCGAAAGGGTCTCAAGCTTTGGATCGTTTCATAGAAGCGATTGGCGCAAAAGTAAAAAATAAGCGCGCTGCCAAGTGAGTCAAGCCCCTTAAGAGCCGTTCTCTTAAGGGGCTTGTTTTAGATCTTGTTTCCTTCTCTCGTCGCGCTTGGGCTAAGACTTTGAGCCTTTATTTGAAGAGCCGAAATATGCTGGCGTCTGCTTCGGGGCTGGAGAAGAGATCTTCGATCACAGCCATACACGAAGCGATGAAGATGGAGAGCTCTGGGGTGAGAAAGTCTTTTTGCTCACTGTCGATATCTAAGAGCAAGGTCCCTTGATTGGTGTCAAAAGGGACGACGATTTCGGCCTGAGATCTTTCGTCACAGGCGATGTGCGCAGGGAAGAGATGGACATCTCGCATATAGAGCGATGTGTTCTCGAGCGCAAGCCCCAAAACACCACGATGGCTTGGAATGAGGTCGCAGGCCGGCCGCCCGCAAAAAGGCCCGAGCGCGAAGAACGTCGCGTTTGAACTTGCATCAGTTGCGCGTGTCGTCCCATCGTTCGATAGCGCTGCATCACTTGCCCCTTTTGAGATCAATGCATAGAAGCCCGCCCAATTGATGGCGTCTTTTGCCTCGTAAATCGTTGCGGCGATATTCGCTAAGGCCGAAAGCGGAGAAGAAGCACCTTTGACGAGCGCCAAAAGAGCGCTATAGTTCGGGCTTTTTCTCGCCGCTTCCAAATCGGGAGAAAAGGGTTTGGCATGGGCGACCTTTAAGTGCTGCCTTAGGCGCTCTTGATCGATCATCCTTTCTTGATCAATGCATCTTGCTTTCATTCTAGTTGTCCTTTGAGTTTCGGGAGATTGAGGATCTCGAAGATGCGATCCAAGTGTTCAGCATTGAGTTCGGGGAGATTTTGAATAGCTGCACAGTCGAGGATCTGGCTGACTTTGGAAGCTCCGATTAGCACAGAGGTCATCGCAGGCATCTTGAGGACAAAAAGCAGCGCCATTTGAGCGAGCGTCATACCAGAAGATTGAGCCAATTCGTTCAAAGCGCGGACTTGATTCATGCGATCTTCGGTCAAATCCTTTTCTTGCAAAAAGCGGCCGTCCGTCTTCACTCTTGCATCTTGAGGCACACCTTGAAGATAACGATCCGTGAGCAGCCCTTGCGCCAAGGGGGAGTAGGCGATATGACCGAGCCCTAGCTCTTTGTTGCGTGCAAAAAAACCATTCTCGAGACTTTTGAGGTTAAACATGGAACAACTGTTTTGGCAGATGACAAAGGGAAGTTTCTCTTCCTTGAGGATGGCGTGAGCTCGCTCTAAAGATTCAGGTTCATAATTGCTCAAGCCGATATAAAGCGCTTTGCCCGAGCGAACAATCTGGGCCAAGGCCATCATCGTTTCTTCGAGCGGCGTATTGGGATCGGGGCGGTGGTGATAAAAAATATCCACATAGTCCAGCCCCATGCGACGTAGACTTTGGTCGAGTGAGGCGATCAGGTATTTTCGACTTCCAAAATCTCCGTAAGGCCCAGGCCACATGGTATATCCCGCCTTGCTCGAAATAATGAGTTCGTCGCGGTAAGGCTTGAAGTCATCTTGGTAGATGCGACCAAAATGTTCTTCGGCAGAGCCTGGAGGCGGCCCGTAGTTATTCGCAAGATCGAAGTGCGTGATACCGTGATCAAAAGCGGCTCGGAGCATGTCTCGCATGGTATCCATACGTGCGCTTTCGCCAAAATTGTGCCATAAGCCGAGACTGACGCGGGGCAGTTTGAGTCCCGACTGTCCGCAGGCTTGGTAGGGCAT
>JAEWGS010000065.1 GCA_023388205.1 Bacillota bacterium | reverse complement strand
CTTTTGTCCAATCCCCGTCATTCACCGCGTCCAAATTCCTCCTCGATCAAGCGCAAAAGCGCCGTTTCTGCTTCTTCTTCCTTGACTTTTCCTCTAACTTTTCCGCGAACAAAAAGCAAGTACTCATCCTTGCCTCCCGCAATGCCAACGTCACAGTCATGGGCTTCACCAGGACCATTGACCTTGCACCCCATCACGGCAATTCTCAAGGGCAAATCCAAGTGCTTAATTTTTTGCGCCACCCTTGACGCCAAAGCTTCGAGCTCCACCTCCGTGCGCCCACACGTAGGGCAAGAAATCAGCTCTGGGCCGCGGCGCAGATGCAAACCTTTGAGCAAAGCTTTCGCCGCGTAGACTTCTTCGACAGGATCCGCCGTCAAAGATACACGGATCGTATCGCCCATGCCTTCAGCGAGCAAAGTGCCGATCCCCAGCGCAGATCGCACGAGGCCTTCTTCTTTCGTCCCAGATTCCGTCACACCCACGTGAAAAGGGTAATCACAATATTTTGCCGCATAGCGATAAGCCAAAATCGTCGAATAAGGGTCTGAGGATTTCAGCGAAAGAACAATCTGATTAAAGCCCAAATCTTCCAAACGCTTGGCTGCATCCAATCCAGTTTCGGCCAAAGCTTCCGGAGCGGCAAAACCGTACTTGCGCCTCAATTCTGGACGAATTGAACCAGAATTGACGCCGACACGAATAACCGTCTGATGGGATCGAGCTAAGTCGGCAATTTCTTTCAAACGGTCTAGGCGAATGTTGCCCGGATTGATTCGAATTTTGGGGCAGCCCACCTCAATCGCCAAGCATGCGAGTCGCGCATCAAAGTGAATATCAGCCACCACCGGAATCGGGCTCAAGGTCAAAACCTCTCCGAGCGTCTTAGCCGCCTCCGCGTCAGGGACCGTCATTCGCCCGATGTCACAGCCCGCTTCGGCCAGACGTTCCAGCTGTGCTAAACAGGCTTTTGCGTCATGTGGATCTGTCGTGTTCATCGACTGAATCGACACCGGCGCAGCCGAACCAAAGACAAAACTTCGTCCGTGAAAATGCATCTCAACCTGCCGCGTTTCCCGCCGCTCAGGCTTTAACGCGTAGGGATCTTTGACCCTTAAATCCACTTGATCAGCTAACCTCTTTCACCAAACTCATGCAGCTTGCCATCCAATCCTGCAAGCGACTTCAATTCACGCCGTAAGCTCTTGAGACCGACGTACAAAACCGGGTGACTCAGCGATGGAAGATGCGCAGCAAGTCAATGCCTAGAACATAAACAGCGAGAGCCAAAATAATGAAGACACCCGCACCGTTGACGATTTCCATCGCGCGCGGACTGAGCTTCTTGCCGCGAATCTTCTCGACAATCAACAGCAAAATGACCGAGCCATCCAGCGGAGGAATGGGCAAGAAATTCATGATCCCCAAGCTCAGCGAAATCATCGCGAAAAGATAAATCAGCTGAAGGCCTTTGGCCGCCCAATCGATGCCTGAAGCTCCGACCACAGTCGAATACATGCTCACAATTCCGACTGGGCCAGAAAGCGCTTCAGCCGGTTTGACACCGCCCACAAAGACCTGTCCCAAAATGCGGAAGGTCGCTTTGACGACCGAAACAGAATAATTCCATGCGTATGGGATACTCGAGATGAAGCCCTTTTGATTCGTAAACTGTAACCTTGAATCTAGGCGTTCACTGCGCACAATCGGCTTCACCTGAAGCAGCATTTCGCGTCCATCACGAAGCACTTTAAGTTCAACTTCTGTTTCTTTCTCATCCATTTTTTCGAGAAGTTCAGACAATGAATGTTCCTTGAGCGACTGACCGTTAACCGCCAAAATCTGATCGCCCACTTCGAGGTTTGGGGCTCCTCCATTTTGTTCTTGACTCACCGAAGCGACTTTGACCAGAGAAGTATCTTGCGTCAACTCCTGCGTAATCCCGAGGTAGCGACGGTCCACAAGCGCGTTGGTCACCGATGATTCAACTTCACTTCCATCAGCCTTTTGAAGGAGCACCTTTAATTCGTCTTTTTGACCATAAAGGCGCATTGCGGCCATATAATCGAGTTCATTACGGATGGGATAGCCCTCGATCGACTTCAAAGTGTCGCCAACTTTCGCACCAGCTCTCGCCATCAATCCTTGTTCGGGTAAGTTTTGAATCACAGGGATCGACTGCCCAATCAGATTAAAATAGAGCACGAAAGCCAAAAAGGCCGTCACCAAATTGACGCCCGGACCCCAAAAAATCGTCCAGAAGCGTTTCCAAATCGGCATCGCATAAAAATAACCTTTGGCCCTTGCTTCAGGTCCGACCATCTCAATATCACTTGAGTATTCACCGCCAAATTGAACACTTGCTCCGATGGGCAATAATTTCAAACTGTAACGGATTCCATTCTTCACCCAAGAGAAGAGTCTGGGGCCCATGAAAATAGAAAACTCTTCGACCTTAAACCCGAGTTTCAAGCCCGTCCAAAAATGACCGAGCTCATGCAAAAACATCATCAAGCCCAGCGATAATAAACCAACTAGAATGCCGATTATGGCGTTCATCATAATGTCCTTTCTAACGCTTTACGCACTTCGCCATCCAAGGCGACCATCTCATTATATGAAATCCTCTCGCGTCGCAGCTCTTTTGAGAAACGATCCAAAGAATCTTGAATTTTTTCTGGGAAATCGCCAAATCTGATTTTCCCTTTGAGGAAAGCTTCGACCAGGCATTCATTGGCCGCATTCAGCACCAAAGTTCCTAGAGGTCCGCGGCTTAAAGCCTCAAAAGCGAGTTTCAAACAAGGGAAACGCTCGAGGTCAGGCGCTTCAAAATGCAACGTGGCCGTTTTTGGTGAAAAAAATGAAAAAACGTCATCACTTCCTTGAATTCGCTCCGGATAGGCCAAGGCATAGCCGATTGGAATTTTCATGTCAGGTGTCCCTAGCTGGCACAAAGAAGCGCCATCTCTAAACAAAATACCCGAATGTACAATCGACTCAGGATGTATGACGACTTCCACCTGCTCGGGCGCTAGTTCAAAGAGGCGCACAGCCTCGATCACTTCAAGTCCCTTATTCATCAAGGTCGAAGAATCGATCGTTATCTTGGGTCCCATCTGCCAAGTTGGATGCTTGAGTGCAGCCTCAGCCGTTTGCTTGTTAAGCTCATCTTTGGGCAGGGTGCGAAAAGGCCCCCCTGAGCACGTGAGAAAAATGCGTTCGACGCGCTCCCCCGCTTTTAAGCGCTCATACCAGGTTTCTTTCCAATTTTTTTCCGGCCGATCACAGGCTGCGTTTCGACCTAAAAGACATTGCAAAATTGCCGAGTGCTCCGAGTCGACAGGAATGATCGGGACCTGTTTTTCTTTCGCCTCTTTCATGAGCAGCGTGCCGCCTGCGACAATGCTTTCTTTATTGGCCAAAGCCAAGTTGGTTCCGGCACGAATCGCTGCTGCTGAAGGTAAAAGTCCCGCCATTCCTGTGATCGCATTTAAGACCATGTCTGCGGGTTGGGCCGCCAAAGTCTCACTTGCTCCGGGTCCTGAAAAAATCTCCAGGCTCGGTGCGGCGATCTTCGCCCAGGCCGAAAATTCAAGCGCTGCGCTTTCCGATTCAATCGCGACAAAGCGTGGCTGATAGCGAAGAACTTGAGCTTTGAGTTTTTCTTGAGAAGATGCGCAAGATAAGCCCAAAACCTCTATTCCATAAGATAGACAAAGGTCCAAGGTCTGTTGACCTATGGACCCGGTAGAACCAAGCAAAATGAGAGAGTGAATCATAAGCCCCTTTGCAAAAAATGTACTGAAATTTCGTTTTCCTCAACGAATCCTTCAATTGAGGTCTGATCCCATCAAATCCGTTTAAGCTCTAATCGATATACCCAATTCGATGCAAAAAGCCTGCTGATACAGTAACTCAGTCAAGGTGCATTGCGGATCAGTGTTCAATCATGTAATAGAAAAATGCCAGAAGCAAGCCGACGGGTAATGCTGCGATCAAAGAGTCGAAACGATCCAAGACGCCCCCATGCCCGGGCAGGGTCTTTGAAAAATCTTTGAGCTCACACCACCTTTTGATCGCCGAGCAAAGCCAATCACCCATCTGTATCGCAAGGCCAACCAAAAGTCCAAAGAAGATACCAAAAACAAGGTTGATGCCCACTCCTTCAAACTGCGGCAAATTCCCTCTCAAAAAGAGTACAAAAAAGAGCGCAGAGACCACCGCCGACATCGCAAGCGCCGCCACCGTCCCCGCAAAAGTTTTGGTCGGTGAAAGCTTGGGCACCACGGCTCTTTTGCCCCAAAAACGACCTGCATAATAAGCCGTCATATCCGTGAGCGAACTCAACAAGACAATTAGAACCAACCAACGCCAACCATTTGGAATCGCAAACATAAACAGGCAGACACAGGCCAAGGGAAAAGACAGTGTCGCCGAAGCACTTGTCGACGCGACAGCAGAAGGCAAGGCTGCAGGACCTTGAAGTAAGAGTTGAATCATTTGAACTAAAAAGGCATAGAGCAAGAACACCACCGCGTAAAGCGCAATCCCTAGCCCCAGCATCCAATTCATCACGGTCAGCCACGCATTATTGCTCAACATCGCCGGAGACAAGGTCACCGTCCGAAGCGAAATATTTTGCCAACCGGATAAATCGTGATACCAAATCCACACCAAGCAAGGTAAAAGCCCCAGCAAAGTCCCGACGACCATCGGCAGGAGGTACATCGGATAGAGCCTTCGGCCGATCGCTTGATACAATTCCAATGAAGCGAAGGCAAAAATCAAAGCCATGCCAACCACTGGAACCCAGGCAAAATGAAAGCCTGGAGCCAAAAAAGCCACTAAGTAAAGGGCCACCAAAAGCCCCGTCATGATTCTCGCCTGAGCGCCCCCCTGGCTTTTGAGCCCGGTCGCTAAGGTTTTCATCTTGGGGGATTGATTCAAAATTTTAGCTTCGATTTGCTGTTCACGCTGGGACTTATCCCCTACAGCGCGCACCGCAACATCTTGCCCAACCTTCTGCTGTTGATTCATCTCACTCACCTCGCCGCTCATTTGAGCGGAGTTTTACTGTGTGCGGGGATGCTGATCTCTCACTAAGATTGCTTCTCCCCATCGGCGCCAAAGCGGCGCTGCCGTTTCAAATAACTTTCTAAAGCGTCCATCATATCTGAAGCGGAAAACTCGGGCCAATACTTTTCAGAAAAATAAAGCTCTGAATAGGCTGCCTGCCATAACAAGAAATTAGATATGCGATATTCTCCGCCCGTTCGAATCAAAAGATCTGGATCCGGCAAATCGGGCGCATAGAGATATGCGCGAAAGAGCTCGGGATCATTTTCTTCCCAGAGTTGCTCAAACTGAGTCCCTGACGGCTCAGCTTGGGTTGTTGACTTCCC
>JAEWGS010000003.1 GCA_023388205.1 Bacillota bacterium | reverse complement strand
AAAATCCCATTGGGCAGAGTGGATTTTCTGACGTAAAATGGGAATCACTATATTGGTCGAAGAAATTGATACGACCAGAAGGAGGAGCCCATGCCCTTGAAAAAACCGAGTGATTTGAATGCGAAGGTGTACGAAGCTTATTTCCCAGACGTGAATGATTTGATTCAGTCGGTCAAAGCACAGCACGACGCATTGCTTTCTGAATTGGCGACTCATGCAGCGAGTTGGCAGAAGCTTGCGGAAGGTGATTGCGTCCAAACAGGTGATCGCGTCACTTTGCGTATGACGTCCAATCAAGCGCTGCCGGAAACGCGCCCTTTTAAGCGCTTCCAAAAAGACCATGCGACGTTTACCTTGGGAGATGGGCGCTTTCATGAAGGTCTAGAAAATGCGCTTTTGAATCAAGCGGTTGGGTCATCCTTGCACTTTGAGGGCGAACTTGAGGGGACCGACTTAAATTTGGATGTGATTTTGGAATCCGCCGAGCGTCAGGTACAGGGGAACATTGAAGCAGCCTTTGAAGAACTGAAGTTGAGCCATCCGATTTTGCAATATTATGCCGATGCGGATTTCAAAGGCTTTGAGCAGCGCCATATGCAAGATGAGTGCATGAATGAATTATCGGAGCACTTTTTTAAGACGGCCTATTTGAAGACCGTCATCGATCTCTTTGAACAGTCTGAACTAGAATTGCCTGAGGCGCTTTTGAAAGCTCAATACGAAGAGAGTTTGGAGCAAGTCAAAGAGATGCAAAAGATGGGGCTCGACGAAGTGCAGGCCTTTAATGAAGTTTTTGGCAAAGAAGCGACGACGCTCGCGGAAGCTGAGCAACATGCCAAAGCGTACATGAGAGACTACACGAAACTTTCGGTTTACGCGGAGGCTTTGCTTGATGCGGATGGGGCTCGGCCGACTCAAGAAGACTATGAGCAGGCTTTGGCGCAATATGCCGTTGAGAGTCAGATGGAATTGAATGAGTTGAAACAGATGTTTCCCTATACCGAATTTGTGAGGTCAAGAGCGCAAGAGCATTTATCCAGTCAGCTGATGCATGCCTTTTTTGAAGCGTACCTAAAGAACCATGCGTCAGAGCTAGAAGCGACCTTGGGCGGATCGTTTTCGTCCTGAGAAACTTGATCCAAATTGAAAGGAGCGTATGGATATGGATGATCAAAAACGCCATTTGGACCATGAGATGAGTTCTGCGCTAGCAAAAGAGAGCAGCCAAAATGTGAAGCGCGAAACGACCGATGACGGGGTAAAAGAAAAGGGCCTAAAGCATATTCTTGCAGGTAAAAAAGGCAGCTGGAAGGGCTTTTTTCATCTGCTTGCCAAGTCAAAGCTGCCTTGGATTTGGATTGCAGGCACAGTCATCTTGAGTTTGTTGGCGACTTGGGTGGGCTCGCTCTTTCCGGCTTATCAGCAGCGTTTCTTCGGAGGAGACCTCGCGCCTGCGACCATCCGCTACGGTATTTTGCTTTTGCTTTGCTCATTTTTGGTGGGACGCTTATCTGAATTCTTTAATCTGCTGACAGATGCCAAAGTGTCCTATCGCATGCGCAATTACTTGATCGGCCATAGTTTTAAGTTGCCCCTCAGTCTTTATCAAAAGATCGCGCCGCGCGAGCTGATTTCGCGTGTCAGTCAGGATGCTCAAAGCCTGGCGACCGTTCTGGTTACTGTGCTCTCGATTTTTTTGGGAAATATCTACGGGGTTGGCCTTTATTTTTATAACGCCTATCAGATGCAGCCTGAATTGGCGAAGGTCTTTTTGTACTTGATTCCTCTTTATGTTTTGCTCAAATGGGTGACCGGGCGCATCAACTTTAATTTGCAATATCGTGCGCGCTTTCGATTTGCGTTCTTGACCCGGTACATGGCGTCGATTCTGATGAACATCCCCTTGATTAAGAGCTTTAGACGTGAGCAACTTGAAGACCAAAGAGGTGACCGGGCGATCAATGAATATACGAAAATGAGTTTCGCGATTGAGGCGACAGGAATTACCTTCGATTTGATCGACCAAATTTTTGACACGGTCAACAACTTGATTCTCATTATCTACGGAGCTTATCTCATCCGTGAGGGCCGTCTGGATTTTGGCGCGTGGATTGGCTTCTATTTCTATGCCCTCGGCATTTATGCACAGTTGCTCATCTTGATGAACCTCTGGCCGCAGATTAAACAAGCGCAGGGTTCGATGCAGCGCATCCAAGATATTTCGCTTGTGCCGCAAGAAGACATCAGTGTGGCGCAAGAGGCGCTCGGCCAGCCGGTGGAACTTGCTTTAGGAAATGAGGGCGGCTTGCGTTTTGAAAACGTCTGCTTTGCCTACGAAGGCCAAGAGGTTTTGCATGATGTGAATTTCGAATTAAAGCCGAATTCGAGAAATGCCTTGGTGGGGCCTTCGGGTTCGGGCAAGACCACGATTTTGAAATTGCTGGAACGCTTCTATGAGCCGACGAAAGGCCGCATCCTTTTGGGCAACAAAGAAGCCAAGGACATCCCGCTCGGGAGTTGGCGACAGGCTTTTGCCTATCTTCCGCAAGAAGTGGTGCTTTTGGGTAAAACGGTCCGCGACAATCTTTGCTACGGCTTGAACCGCCGTCCGGATGAAGAAAAGTTGCTCGAGGCCTTGCGCCAGGTGGGCCTTTTGGAGCGTTTCAAAGAAAAAGGGCTCGACACAGTGATTAAAGACGGCGCGAATCTTCTTTCTGGGGGTGAAGCGCAGCGTCTGATGATCGCGAGGTTGCTGCTCAAAAATCCAAAGGTCATTTTGCTCGATGAGGTGATGAGCGGTCTTGACGGAAAGAGCGAAAAACAAGTCAAAGCGGCGATTCGTCTTTTGCAAGAAGGGCGGATTAGCCTTTGGATCACGCATCATTTGAATGGGGTCAAAGACAATGATCAGATCATCGTTCTGAAAGAGGGTGAAGTGGAAGCGAAAGGGCGACACGAAGAACTCCTACATCACTCGGATGGCTATCTTGAGCTTCTGGAGCAAGCTGGAAAAGAAGGAGGGGAACAATGAGTTTACATCGAAGCCAAAAGGCAAATAATCACTTTGACTCAGATTTGAAAGGCCAAGTTCACACCGATGCACCGCTTAAATTTTGGAGCTCGATGAAACCTTTCCTTCGCTTGCTGATCCACGCTGAAATTCCCTGGCTGAGCTATCTGATTTTCTTTGTCCTGCAACTTTATGTGACCGAAAGAAGCGTGCGTCTGAGTGAGCTCGCCGGAATGTTTATGGACCCTTCTCGTATCGAAGAAGGGATGAGTAATGCCAGCTTGATCGCCGAATACGCGATTGCCAATATTGCGATTGTTTGTATCGGCTTCTTGATTTTGCCGATGAGCTGGATCTCTCTGCAGTTTGGGCGGCGCTGTCAATCACTGGTGTGGCGCGGCTTCTTGCACTTGCCCGTCGCCAAAATTTTCGGCCTAGATCCAAGCACTTTGGTCTCTCGTGTCACGAATGATGCCGGGGCCGTTCCGCAGGTTTTGATCACGGTAACCAATTTTTTCCGCGACGCATGGTGGCTTTATTTGGCTTCACGCACACTCTTTAGAACGGACGCGTGGTTTGCCGTACGCATTATTCCAATCA
>JAEWGS010000075.1 GCA_023388205.1 Bacillota bacterium | reverse complement strand
CAATGGCCTCACCGAGGGCCTCGCCGCTGCGCTGGCCGTCCTTATAAGGGTAGATGGCGACAACCGTGTTCGGCGTGGCCGTACCCTCGATGACCTCACCCTTGATACCGAAGAACTTGCGGTCGGGCAGGGTCGGGGGCGCAACAGTCGGGTCGGTGCCCGTCACCTTGTACATGCTGTTGTGCATCTTCAGAAGGGGCTGGGACTTATCCGTCACCTCCTGGCCGCCGTCCTTCTTGCCGTCACCGTCGGTGTCGGGGTTGTTCGGGTTGGAGCCTAGGAAGTACTCAAGGCGGTCACTCAAGCCGTCGTTGTCAGAGTCTTTATCGAGGTTATCGCTGTGCGTAAAGGTCTTAGCATAAACGCGGACATCCGTGTCGTTCCAGTCCCAGGAATTGTATTCACCCGCGACGAAGGTGGTGTGCTCACCCTCGTAGTAAACTCCCGGATTACGCTTGGTGGTGAACTCCAGGGTCATGTAGGCACCCTTGTAAGTGTAGCCCTTAGCGGTGTACAGGTAGGTGCCCCAGATCATGCCCGCATCGTCCAGGAAGATCTTAGTCCCGCTCGTACCCTTTTTCCCCGGTTCCTTTTCTGGGTAACCGAAACGGAAATACCCTTCGCTTCCATCGTCGCGCTTAAGGTTGTGTTGCAAGTCGGCGATGTTATCGGTGCCCAGAGTCAAGTTGCGCTCACGATCCAAACGCTTCGCACCCTGCAGACGACCCACATCATTCAGTCCGTACGCCGAAGGCGTCCAATACTCACCGCTTCTCTGGGTGGTTAATTCGCCTTTCCAGACAGCAGGATCATGAGCCAGAGCTTCTTTATCCGTCTGACGACCATAAAGGGTAATCGTGGCATCACCCACAAGCTCTAAGTCGTCAGAAAGAAGCAGGCCAAAGAATGGATTAGCCTTATAACCGCCAGCCTCATAATCGTTACCTTTATAGGCAGTGCCGCTACCATCCATCCAGAAGCTTTTTTCGTTATAGGTGATGCGCCACTTCTGCTCGAAGTTCTCGTTTTCATCCCCCAGAGCCTCTACTTTAACCCGTCGGGCGGCTTCTTTTTCACGCATGCCATTAGTGATATATGGACGCGTGTCATAGCTATTCGGAGCACTGTTACCGTAATGGCCGATAACAACCGTGTCCAGCTCAGAAGCCTTCAAACGCGGAATATTGTCCTGTGCTGAGCCGGCCGTGCCTGCTTCTTCCGCACGCACATTGGGCTGTCCTCCGAAGAGAACCGTCCCTCCCATGCCGAGAGCCAGCGCGAGACTTGCAAGACGAAGTTTTAGTTTCGTTTTCAAGACTCTACCATCCTTTCTTACTTATAAACATTTAGTGAATGTTTTGCGATTTTAGTTAAGGTTGCATAGAGCGTCAACGAATTTTCTCGGTCACATTTAAGTAAAATAGCAAGACTACGCCTTTTGGATTGAATTTTCCGCCAATAAGCAGACTTGAAAATCCTTATCTATTTTTTTTTTTTTCAAAAACAGCACTAATAAAAATTCAGTTTTTGTTGCTTTTGTACTTTTTATTGGGTCTCGTTTGACGTTTTTATTTTTTTACAAATCCCTTACATTCAATAACTTATTGCTTTTAAGAAGAAAAAGGGTCTTCTTTCTTGCACTCGGATAAATAGGCTTTTGATTCTAAATCTCAATACATATAAGAACGGCAGCTACATCGCAGCTGCTCTGAGACTTTTCCTCAACACTTTGTCCCTTACCCTTACGCCACACACGGATGACGCAAGCGAGCCACTGAGAATTTTTTGACCCTTTTTGAGATCAAAGAAGACAAAAATACCCTCCTCTTCGGACCAGTATAAAAATCCGAAAGATGGAGGGCATTTCAAAAAAGCTTTTGATTCAGTTTAAGATGCTTTTGATCAAAATCTTATAGATCTTCTTCTGACTTCTCTTCTTCAAGATCCTCAAAAGTATAAAGCCAACCAAAATCACGGTGGCGCAGCTTATGCGAGGGATTATTCTTCGCTTCGCTTTCAACCTGCTCCATAAGCCCCGTCACTTGGGACTCAATGTAATCAATATAGTGGATCACCAGGGTCGCTATCGTCGTCGGACGATCTGCGTGTTCGCCATGATGCCCTGCAATAATCGCCTGAAGCTGACGGTAAAAAGTTTCGTCTTTAATCTCAATAATTTCATCGCGATAATTGGTCAGAAACTCAATCCCGCGCACGCGATGGTTCACGTACCAGTAAGTCGAAGGGCTCAGGCATTCATATTCAAACACCTTTCCCACATCGTGAAGCAAAATGCCCAAGACGAAAAGATCCACATGTTGGCGCAAAAGCGGATGAAACTCCAGCAGGAGGTTGCCGATTCGCAGCATCTTGAACGTGTGATTCGCCAAGCCTCCGATGCGATTATCATGAAAATAAACCGCAGCGCCTTCTTTGAAAAATTGTTTGTTGAGTTCTGGGGCTTCGAGCAAACGTCCCGCTAAGGCTTTAATCTCAGGGCTTAGGCCAAGTGCCTCCGCCTCTCTGAACCCTTTTTGGATGAGGCCTTGCAGCTGCTCACGAGGCACGGCGGAATAAAAGCGGCTCTCATCCACCTCAGGGTCTTTGCACTGAGCGCAATTTCTCACGGTGAAATAAGTGCTTCCGTTAAATTCGTCGCGCACCAAGCTCACATCATAAAGTCCGGGCCCACCCAAACGGATCGGCTCAAAAATATAGCTTTCCCAGATCTTAAATTCATAATGATTGGATCGGTAAAAGAACTTACCGACCATAAATTGTTTTTGTGTTTTCGACTCGCGAATCGACGGCGTCTCTTTGATCCACACCGTCCCTGTCGCGACTGCTCCGATATCAATTTGATCCAACTGAATGACTGCCATGATAACTTCTCTACGCTACTTTTTAGCTACTTCTTAGCTACTTTTTAATTCAAAGGGAGCTCGAAATCGGGCCCCTGATACTTCAAAGAATAATTCCTCAAGATCCGCAACATTTCGGGATACTGAGCTTCCATTTCAGACACCAGCTGAAGCTGTGTGCGCGCGCGATCCAAATTGTGTTCGGGGCGGTCCACTTTGAAATACACATCGCCTTTAAGATAATCCTCCAGGAAACGAAGGCCCGTCTCATAGGTGATCACTAAAGCCCCCAAAGCGAGGCTTTGAATTTCTTCAGCACTAAGCGCCTTTGCCGTCACCGACAAATAACCATCTGCATAAGCTTCAAACAGGCGAAGATCAAAATGCACGCGAGACAAATCTTGTTCATCTTCCGCAGCTGTCGAAGCGCCGAAACGAATGGAATCGCCGAAATCATAAGCGGCAAGACCAGGCATAACCGTATCTAAATCGATCACAGAAATCGGTTCATTCAGGTCTAGGTCAAACAGAATATTGTTGAGTTTTGTGTCGTTATGCGTCACGCGAAGGGGCAGGCGTTTCGCTTCAAGCTGCTCCACGAGGCTTTTCGCCAAAGCCTCGCGCTCCAACACAAAAAGGATTTCTTTGGCCGCCTTGTCCTTTCGCTCTGGATCAGCTTGAGGCAGCATCTCTTTGAAGCCCTCATAGCGATGTTTCGTATCGTGGAAATGCAAAATGGTCTCGTGCAGACGGTCTGCGGGGAAATCCTTGAGCGCTTCCAAGAATCGACCAAAAGCGACGCCACTCGCGCGAAACATATCCGGAGATTCTGAAATTTGGTACGCGATCGTATCTTCAATATAGCTGCAGCAGCGCCAGGGCACCCCTTGATCATCGTAATAAAGAATTTTGCCCTCCTGAGTCGGCCAAAAGCGCAAAACCTTTTCTTGAAGCTCAGGACGGCTTTGGGCCTTGCGAAGCGCCTCCGTCACCGCCGTGATGTTTTCCATAATCTCTTCGGGCATATGAAACACATAGGTGTTGATGCCCTGCAAAATATAGCTCTGACGACGATCGTCCTCATCGTAGACATCGACTCGAGCCGTATCATTGATATGCCCTTCTCCAAAAGGTTCTTGAATATAAACTTTTGCGCCTTTGAGGCCAAAAGCCTCTAGGACTTGATTTGAAATTGCCATATTTGATCTCCTGATTCGCGGCCCGCGGCCTTTGAAGCGTTGACGCGCTTTTGAGCTTGATCTGTCGCGAGATGACTAAAGTCCTTGTTCCCGTGACTCGGCTACGCTCCGTGATGCTGCGCGGCGTCAGCCTAGCTCGCGGCGGCCGAGTTCGCGGCGGCCGAGTTCGCGGGACTTGCTTCCCGGCGGCCCAGTTCGCTGCACGCCGAGTGGGTCCGCACCTTATTCCCCCGTACGCGTCGTCTCAGAAACAGCTGCAACAGACTCCGAGCTTGCAGCTCCGCTCGTGTCAGCGCCAGTGGTCGCATCGGCAGCTGTAGCTGATTCAGCGGCGGAGGCAGCGGCGCCAGCAGCAATTTCTGTCGCCGTGCCACTTTCTTTTGTCGCTTCACCGGGGTCTTGCGTCGCAAGAGGGCGATCGCTCAAGGCAAGCATCCGCTCTGCCCCATCTTTCCAATCGACTTGGTAGCTCTGCTTTTCCGAAAGAAGCTTCAATCTGATGCGCACGTCTTCTGCTTTTTCCAAGCCGTAAACTTGCTGATAAATCCCCCGCACCTGCTGGGCGATTTGGCTCGCCTTATCTTCTGTCAGGTCTTCAGGGAAAACAAGGGTAATGAAATCGTTCTTTTGACCTTCGATCGAGAGCGCACGCGCATCCTCATTCAAATCAAGGGCCGCAACGATCGCCTGAGTTAAGTCTATCCGTTTCGCTTTGCGATTCATCCAAAGTGGAATGGTGATCGCACAAAAAACCAAAACCACAGCCAAAATGATGGAGCTCAGAATCATCCACTGACGTGCGGTCACTTTGGGCACACGCACGAGCACTTTGTTCATCGCCTTGACGCGCTCAACCGCAGAGGGTCCTTCCGTCTTTTTCTTCTTGGGCTGCACCTGGTTTTGTTTTTTCGTCAAAGGCGGCTGCCCTTGGACTTTGCGCAAATGCGTAAAGCGTTCTTCCTCATCAGGCATCTCATACGTCTCGTTGGGATAGACATGGCCTTCATCATTTTTGAGTAATTCTTGAGCGAGATGCGCATCTGTCTGAGCCCAACAAAACACACAACGCGCTTGATCTTGCGATGAATCAAATGAAATCAGCGAGCCACAATTGGCACATTTACCTTCTCGAACGGCCATTCAAACCTCTTCAATTCTTAATGGATTTCTTTAATTTGTACAGATAACTCATTATAATAAGCGGCATCTTATCCCGCAAACTTCAAGTCCATATTCCAAAGTGCATATCCAATCCGTTTGAGACCAAAATCGAGGCGCTCAAACGCTCAGTTGAAGGAGAACGCTCAGTTGAAGGAGCCGACATGAATTACGAACAGCTCAAGTCCGCACTCGCTTCCGGTCTTTACGATTCTGCTTTTGCCTACCTTTACGGCAACCAAGATGCCGCAATCCATGAAGCTAGAGCGCGTTATGCCTCTGCGCTCGAAGGTTTTTTGACCTATTTTGGCAATCAAGAAGAGCTGAGACTTTTTTCTGCCCCCGGGCGCTGTGAGATTTCTGGGAACCATACGGATCACCAACACGGTCGCGTGATTTGCTGTTCGGTCAGCATGGATATTATCGCGGTCTGTGCGCCGACTCAAACGGGGCGTATTCGCCTCAAATCTGAAGGCTACGACAAAATTGATGATATTGATTTGTCCAACTTAACGCCCCAAGATCTAGAAAAAGAGCGTTCCGCCTCTTTGATTCGCGGAATCGCCGCCCGGATGCAAGAACTGGGCTACCCCATTGGGGGCTTTGATGCCTACACCGTCTCAAGCGTCCCTGCGGCTTCGGGCATTTCTTCTTCTGCCGCTTTTGAACTCCTCGTCATCGCCATTTTGGACGGGCTTTATGGTGACGGAAAAATGGACCTGATTGAGCGCGCCAAAATCGGGCAATACGCAGAGAACGTCTTTTTTGGTAAACCCAGCGGCATGCTCGATCAGTGCGGCGCTTCAATCGGGAACCTCTTTAGTCTCGATTTCAAAGATCTCAAAGCACCCAGCTTGCAACAGCTCGACATCGACTTCGCTGAGACAGGTTATGTTGTTGTCTTGAGTAAAACTGGATCTCATCACGCAGATTTGACGGATGAATATGCCGCCGTTCCCCGCGAAATGAAGCAAGTTGCCGCGTACTTAGGCCACGAGGTCTTGCGCGAAGTTGAAGAAGATGAGTTTATTCGAAAATTACCGGATCTTCGGGCGCAAGTCGGCGATCGGGCCTTACTGCGCAGCATGCACTTTTTTGAAGAGAATCGCCGCGTCTTGCGTCAAATCGAAGCGCTCAAACAGGGTGATATGCAGGCTTTCTTAGAAGATGTCAAAGGCAGCGGCCTGAGCTCCTGGACTTTGCTGCAAAATGTTTACGTCGCGAATAAGCCACATGAACAAGCGGTCTCTCTCGCGCTCGCGATCAGTCAAAGACTTTTGAGCGAGGGGCGCGGGGTCTGCCGCATTCACGGCGGTGGCTTTTCGGGCACCATCCTTGCCATCATGAAAGAAGAGGCCGTTTCAAATTACATTTCCGGAATGGAAGCCGTCTTCGGCGAAGGAGCCTGCACGCGAATGCGCGTGCGCCCCGTCGGTGCGACCGAAGTTTTATCTGCCCATCGAAATTAAGAACCTGAGGATGCGCACATGAATCCCCTTTTCTCTGCGCTTTATGAACGCTACGAGGCGCGCTTCTCAGAAATTGAACGCCAAGCCTGTGGCGCGAACGGACAAAAAGATAAGGATCTTGTCTTTATGCGCTTTTGTCTCGAAGCGGCCCAAGATGCGGCCGCTCTCGGAGAAGTTCCGATCGCGGCACTGCTGGTCGATCCCAACGGGCGCATCTTGGGCTTGCGCGTCAACGAAAGAGAGCACAGCTTCAGTCCTTTTGCGCACGCTGAATCCCTCGTTATTCAGGCCTGCTGCGAGCAGCTCAAAACATGGCGCCTAGAACAGATGACGCTTTATGTCAGCCTTGAGCCGTGCATGATGTGCTGCGGCGCGATCAGTCAGGCCCGTGTCGGTCGTCTCGTCTACGCCGCGCCAGATCCCAAGGCAGGCTTTGTCCAAAGTCAGGCACAACTCCTCGACAGCCCTATTCGGGGCCATCGAGTCAATTACGTCGGCGGTATTTTAGAAGATACATCAAGTCACTTGCTCAAGGATTTCTTCCAAGGGCTGCGCGCTCGCAATCAGCAGATTAAACATGAGCTCGGGTCGACTCAGGCGCGAAAAGCTCAGGCCAAAGCGGGCAAAAAACCGCTCTGATCTACGCGAAACCCTGCTTGAGCTCCGGGGTCCCCGAGTGACCCCTGCGTGCTACCCTGACCCTCGATCCCTTTAATCGAAACAAGCTAAGAAAGCTTTGACCCGCTCATGCTTCGCCTGATTAAAAAAAGACTCCGGCGCTTCATCCGCCACAATCTGCCCCTGGTCCAAAAAGATCACCCGACTCGCCACCTGCCGTACAAAACGCATCTCATGGGAGACGACCACCATCGTCATTCCGGACTTCGCCAACTGATCCATCACTTTGAGCACTTCTCCGACCATTTCGGGATCAAGCGCAGAAGTGGGTTCATCAAAAAGCAACACCTCAGGATCCATCGCGAGGGCACGCGCAATGGCGACACGTTGCTTTTGCCCGCCAGATAGTTGACTGGGCCAGGCTTTCGCACGGTCCTCAAGGCCCACTTGAGCGAGTAAATTGAGCGCCTTTTTTTCTAGCGAGGCTTTATCCATCAGCTTTTGTGCCCGCGGCGCGAGCATCACATTATCCATCACGTTTTTATTCGCGAAGAGATTGAAATGCTGAAACACCATCCCGCAGCGGCGACGCAAGGCATCCAAATTCGCATCCGGCGCTGTCACTTCGTCTCCGTCTAAATAAATATGTCCAGAATCTAATTCTTCCAAACGGTTGATCGAACGCAAAAGCGTTGACTTACCAGAGCCTGAAGGACCAATCAGTGCGACGACTTCGCCCTTTTGAATTTTAAGATCTATCCCCGCGAGGACTTTTTGACCGTGATAAGACTTACAAACTTGCTTGAGCTCGATCACCTTGCTTCAACTTCCCTTCCATGTGATGCAGCGCCTTTGTCATGAGCAAAACAATCCCCAGATACATCAGTGCTGATAAATAAAGCGGACTCATATCAAAGGTCTTCGTCCGAATGTTATTCGCCACACGCGTCAAATCCGTGACCGCGATGTAACCCGCAACCGCCGTTTCTTTCAGCAAAGCGATCGCTTCATTGAGCAAAGTCGGCAAGACATGCTTAATCGCCTGCGGCAAAACCACGAGTCGCATCGAAGCAAAATAGGACAAGCCCAAGCTTCTCGACGCCTCCATTTGGCCCGGATCGACCGATTCAATCCCCGCTCTGAAAATTTCCGCAACATAAGCGCCAGAGTTAATCCCAAAGGCGAGTCCGGCTGCGAAGATTTTATTGACAGGCAATTGCGCGAAAAGTCCGAAATAAATGATCATGAGCTGAAGCGCCACAGGCGTTCCACGCACCACCGCGACATAAAGCTCAGCCAAAGCATTCAAAATGCCGATCGGTGCCCCCGCCTGGTAGGCCACTCGAATCAAAGCCAGGATCAAACCGATGACGAGCCCGACGCTCAGCGCAATCCCCGTCAAAGCGAGCGTGCTCCCCAATCCTTCTAAAAGGCGAAGGCCTCGATTTTGGGCGGAATATAACTCAATGAAATGCTGGAGCTTCGCCTGAGGCCCCTCGCCTGGTAAAAAAAACAAAGCCAAAAGTAACAGCGCGGCCAGAATCCAGATCACCGACTTGGCCGCCGGGTGTCGGCCAATGTGCTGATAGGCCCGCCAAAATTTTTGTATCGACTGCTTCATGGCTCACCCGCTTATTTTTGATAGCTGGCCTTGCGGATCACAACGACCTGCTTCGCTTCGAAATAAGGCACGGAAAAGTCAACCACTTTTTGGCGCTCAGGATTGACTGTCAAGCCCGCAGCAACCAAATCGATCTGACCATTTTCCAAGGCCGAAAGCAGACCATCAAAAGCCATGTCTTCTACTTTTAAGCTTTTCCCCATCGCTTTTGCACATTCAGCGGCCAGCCACACGTCGCTCCCTGCAATCTGATCACCAATCCAGCTTTCGTAAGGCGCAAAGCCCGCTTCAGTTCCCATGACCAACAGCTCTTTACCCTCACCTAACTCGCCTAAATTCAGCTCTGAAGCAGCTTTCTCTTCGTCCTCAATATAGGCAGCGACCATCTTCTCAATCTCTCCGGCGTCTTTTTGCTTTTGAATCACTTCGTTAATCACTTTGAGCAATGCATCATGACCCTTTTTCACAGCGATGGCGTAAGACTCGCTCGTCAAAGCTTCGTCCAAGATCATCAAGTCATCATTTTGTTCGACGATCAATTTCGCAGGTTCGCCGTCCATGATGCAAGCTTCAACCTTGCCCTGTTTGAGTTCCGTGATCGCGTCCGCGTATTTTTCAAAGGCGCTGATCTGCTTCTCGTCGCTCAAAGTTTTGGCCGCATCTTCGCCCGTCGTTCCAGCCTGAACAGACAGTTTCTGTCCCTTGAGATCTTGAGGGATCTTATACTGCCCCTTCGTTTCTTCGGAGCTTTCTCCTTGCTCACTCTTGCTCACATGGACTGTCTGTCCAAGATCCGACTGCGTGCTTGAATTTTGCTTTTCAGCTGTTTTGGAGCAGCCTGCTAGCATCAATGTCATCGCCAAAAGCAAAGCGCCTGTTGAATAAATATGCTTCATCTTTTTATCCTCGTTTCATCTTCATTTCATTCTGTATGCGCGCTATTGTAAGAAGCTCAAACTGATCCGTCTAGCCTTTTTATACATCAAATACTGATTTTTATTCATATGAATGAATATTTATGCGCTTTGTGGCAATTTTATTCGATTTTATGCACATCTTCGAATATTCGCGCTCCGGCCATATCGGGCCCAATCGGGCCAAAAAAGCTCCCACCCCTTGAACTTTTCAATAGTCTGTCCAAAGAGTAGGAGCGACTTATTTCTCTTTTTTGACTCGAGGCCTTCTAACACCTCACATCTAGGAATTTTCTTGAAACGCCTTCCCTAAAGTAAGGGCTTTACAGCTCAATCAGCGTCCCCAATTTGAGCGCAATCAAAGTCTTACGCGTCACGGCTTTCCCGGTCGCCTGCGATAAGGCCTGGGCATATAGCTCCAATTGCCTTGCATAACGCGTTTTGAGTTCCTCTTTTCGCCGATTCAAATCAGAAGTGGCATGGTCGGTCTTATAGTCGAATAGCCACAGCTCATCGCCCAAGTCCACATACAAGTCCACGGTTCCTTGAATCTGAATAGCCGATGTTTCTGAGAAGGCCTTCGCATCTGGATAAAGCGCTTCTATCGGCAGCATCAAAGTAAAATTCTTCTCCCGATAAAGTCGTTTCCCGAACTGTTCCCCGCGCCCGATTGAGGCGAGATATTGTCCCAACTCCGAACACCAAAAGAAGACCATGTCTGGGATCTCCTCTTTCAGTCCCATCGCTTCTTGAGGCAAAAGGAAAGCGCAGCGCTCGAGTTTTTCGATGTGCTCGGTGAAAAAGACTTCAAAATCCTCCGTCAAAAACGGATCTGGGCCATCTTTCACTCGAGGCATCTCAAAAAAATCCAAGTGCCGCATCAAGGTATGTAAGGCGGTTCCTTGTCGCGCGAAGTCCAAGGGCAAGGACAACTCTGCAGCATTTGACGAACGCGCTTCATCTTCCGCATCCAAAAGCAACTCTTGCATCAAAGGCTCTAATTCCGTGATGGCCAAGTCAACGCCCAACAACTCAGAGCGTTCTTCCGCTTCATAGCGCTCTTCTATGAGGCCACTTTCACTGAAGCAAAGCTCATCCTCATCTTTTTTGGACAAGAGCTCTTTTTTGCGCCATTGATGTTTCTCAGCACCCACTTGAGCGATTTCTGAAACAGAATATTTCATCGGCAAGTTGGCGTAATTCCTCTCCCACTTGCTCTCTGCTTTCATCTGATAGAAGTCACTGGGAAGAAGCGCCAAATCCGATTTAAGTAGGCTCTCTTCACCCTTTGCCTCCGCCGGCATCTTACCTTCAAATATCGGTATCGCTTCTTCAGCGTGAGCACGTTCATCCAAACTTTGAAGCCAGTCGTTCAAAGAAAACAGCCCCCGCTTGGCTGCCCATTCTTCTTGCATTTCCTGACGCATCCGCTCCTTCACGACTGCCGAAAGTAAATCCTCCCCATCGATAACGGAGACGTCCGCTGAATCAAAGGCAATCTTTCCGCTAGAAGTCACGCTCTCGATGCCCTCCACCTTTGTCCTTTTCAAAGCGAGCCAGATCAAATTCGCAAAGTTTTTTTCCTTGTCCATGAATTCATGAAAGGCGATGCGCTCTAAGTTTTTGGCGAAATCAGGATTCAAATTGAGTTCACTCAAGTCGCTATAGCTCAATTCTTTGAGGAGCTCCACCAAGGGATTTTGCTCCAAGATGTTCTCAAAACAAGGCTCATTTTTGGTCCTTTTTACGCGACAAATTAAGGTCATACTCTCTTTGGCACGCGTCAAAGCAACATAATAAAGGCGCATTTTCTCTGCGCGTTCTTTCTTTTGCTTTTGCTCAAAAATAACACGCCAACTTAGAGTCGGCCAGCTCAAAAAATACCTTGGATTTTGATATTGCACCGCCAGGCCGTGACGATCATCGAAGCTTAAAATGGCCTCTTTGTTTTTCTTGCCCGCCTCATCTTCTTTGATGAGGACAAACACGTGGTCAAATTGCAGGCCCTTCGACCCATGATAGGTATAAAAACAGATGGCATCACTTCCACTTTGCGAAGGTTTTTTCTCTTGATCCACCAAGGCGCTCTTCGGCTCTCTTTCGTAACGTTCACAGAAGTGATTCAAGCTATGCCAAGCATTTTGCTGCCCAGACCAACTCTGAATCAATTGATCGATCCACTTTGACTCTCGCTCACCTTCTGCCCGTGCTGCAATCAAGTAGAGGTAATTCGTCTCATCAATAAAAGCCTGCGTCAGTCGCGCCAAAGGTTCGTAAGCTAAACGCTCTCGGTACCGCAGCAAAAGGGCATTCGCCGCTTGAAGCGCTTCTTTGAGTTCTGAATGTTCGCCTTCTTGAATATAGGCTTGAGCCAGATCAAAAAGGGCCAAGTTTTCTAGGGCCTTGGGGTTTTGACCCAATGGATCAAAATGTACATGAAGCTGCTTCGACGTTCTGATCTCCAAAAGCTCATCTTCTGTCAAAGGGCGCGCCAAATAATCACTCAACAAGTACGCCGCATAAGCCATGTCATCCAGAGGATTTCTCAAGCAAAAAAACCAAGCGCTCATTTCTCTCGCCGCAATGATTTCCAAAGGCTCTGCATCGCTCAGCGCTTCACCCAGCGGTAAGCCGTAGCGCTCCAAAACTTTCCGCGCCAAATCCAGCTCATTGTTACTTCTCGCCAAAACCGCGAACTTCTTTTTTCCTAGGGAAAAGGTCGGCTTGTCTTTTGCATCAAGGCGCAACTTCGCTTCTTCTTCACTCAAGCCACAGCGCTTCAGAATTTCTCGCGCCAGCTGATGGTACGCTACATTCTTGGCTTCTTCTTTTTTTATCCGTTTTTGGATATAAGAGGAATCCTTCTGTTCTTCCTCTTCATCCTCTTCTTCCGTACTGTGTTCTCTATCCTTCAAAGGCAAAAAGATCACATGCGTATCGATGCCGTCCGTTTTTAGCCTTTCGCTCGCTCTCATCATCTGTCGCTCGTCATAGTCGATCTGCGCACTTTCTTCTGTCATCAGCGTCATGAAGATGCGGTTGACGAAAGAGAGAATCTGCGACGAAGAACGAAAATTCGTATTCATATAAAAGAGTCGCCCACCCTCGTTTTGGTCAAAGCGACGCTCTTTTTCACGAAAGTAAATCGGACTCGCATCTTGAAAGCCATAGATACTCTGCTTCATGTCGCCCACCATAAAGCGACGGCCATGAGCTAAGCGCTCAAAAATCGCTTCTTGAATCGCAGAAGTATCTTGGTATTCATCGATATAAAACTCAAGGTAGCGGTCGCGCAAAAGGGTATAGACGTCCTCTTGTTTGACGAGCTGATAGGCGGCGTGAATAATATCTGAAAAATCATGGGCCGATTGACGATTTTTGAGTTCGCGGTAAATCGCATCGAGCCGTTCCAAACAGCGCCCATAAAGCTTCAAACAAGGTAATAACTCGCGATGTTCCTGCTCCACTTCTTCGATCGACCGACTCAAAAAAGCGGCGTTGATTTGAGTTTTCAATTGAGATCTTTGGTCCTTAATACGCGTAACACCAAAAACTGACGCCGAGAGCGGGACCAAATAGCGATCGATCTTTTCTCTGATCTCTTTGCCTTGGAGCATACGGCTTCTTGAGGGGAAATTCTCATAAAACAGCACTATTTCTTGTTTGAAATCCGTAAGCGAGCGGAGTTTTTCTCGAAAAGCCTCCGCAACCGGCGCTTGATCTATATTTTCTGGCAAATCCTCTTGCAGCACTTTAATCCAAATGGCTTCGACACGATTCAAAAAATCATGGCAGAGCGCTATCGCAGCGATTTCCTTGCTATCCTTAGCGTTTTTATAAAAGACCCCTTCGCCTGGAGGTGGAATGAGCAGCGCTCTTATTTTTTGACAGACGTATTGCAAGATCGAAACTTGCTTTTGTAACTGTCCCCACAGATGCAAAAACAGCTCACTTGAAACAAAATTTTCTCCCCAAAGCTCAAACTTTCTAATCTGCTCATTAAACAAGCTCAAATAGTCTGGAAAGGCGCGCAGACTTCGATACAAGGCCAGCATATCCTCTCGAAATTTTCGATCATCTCGCCCAGACCCCAAAAGCTCCACCATACGGGTAAAAACGCCCGTCTCGCCATCAAAAGGCTGCGGCGTCATCCATTTTTCGGCCAGCTGAGCGTCGCCCGAATCACTCTGAATCTCATCCGCACGTGTAAAAAAGTTAGCTTCTTTTTGTGCCAAACGCTCATCTGCTGCTAAGTAGTGCTCTTTGAGCATCAAATCAATCGCTTCTCGAATGAGATCTTGTTCAAGCGAGGAGTCTAATATCTTCTTGGAACTTATAAACGAGGGCTCATCCACTCCTTTTTGAAAGGAACCATATTCGCGGGTCAATTTTTGGCAAAAGGAATGGATCGTCGAAATTTGCGCACGCATGAGCTTATCTTGCTGCTCTCGCAAAAATTGTTTGCGTTCCGGATCTTGCTCTTTCGCCAGACACTTTCTCATCTGTTGAACGATGGCCTGACGCATATTTTTGGCCGCCGCTTCTGTATAAGTCAAAACAACCACCGAATCCAGATCCAACTGCTTCGCGAGCAACCGCGCGACAATGCGCTCGCTCATGGTTGCAGTCTTCCCTGAACCCGCGGAAGCGGAAACCAAAAGATCGCTATCCAAAGGCGCATCGATAATCGCTTGCTGTTCTGCTGTCGGTCTGGGTTTCGGCCATACACTTGGATCTATTTCATGTTGAAGGCGTTCCGCAGCCGTCCAGTTCAAAGCTGTGATTTCAACGTAACTCATTCTTCGTCTCCCACTTCGATTCCCGCTTCGGTTCCCACTTTTTCTATCACTTCAGCGCTTATGATCTCCCATGCTTCCTTCTCGTCTTCTCTCCTCGGTCTTCTGGCCGACGCGTCATAGTCATTTTTGATGCGACAAAGAAGTCTTGCCTCACAATACTGACAGGCCGTCTCTCCCATAATTGGCTTGGCCCCAAAATCTCCTTCTAAAATCGAGTCCGCCGTCTCGCCGATTTTGATGCGCGCATAATGGATCAGCGTCCTCAGATCTTCCGCATCTTCTTTTAGAGGGACTCGAGTCTCGAACTTGGTTTTACCATTCGACTTATTCACATTCTTCCAAGCTTTCAAGTCGTCCTTCAAGACTTCTGCTTTAGCCCTATCTAAGGGCAAAGATGAATCTTCCATCCACTTTTGCATGCGATCGAGCACAGGTTTCACATCTTGAGGGAACTCAAAAGAGCTCGGCTTAAGCTGTACATAGCTCAACTCCTCGATCGGCGCAGCTAAAACGTTTGCCTCGCTGTCACTCTCTAGCCGTGTCGAAGCGTTCGCCCCCGCGTCTAGAGCTGCTTCGTAAGCCACGGCATAAAAAGGAAGTTGCAAGTCGAGGCCTTCGAGCATACGCGTTACTCTGACTTCTTTGTTGCCCGTCTTATAGTCCAAGATCCGAAGCCCTGAGATCACGCCATTCGTTTTTATTTTTTGGTCGACGCGGTCGATCTTGGCATTCAAAGAGATCTCTTTTCCCATCGGACTTTGTATCAAGGCGAGCTGGCTTCGATCACCCGTATTCAATTCATTTTTTAAGGGCCTATAAAAGACTTGCTCTTCGCTCAACCAATCTTCCCAGAGCTTCCAGCGCATCCGAATCAGTGTCTTTTGATACAAGTTCATCGCGGGCAAACCTTTTTCGGCAAAGCTGCCCCGCTCAAAATAGGAGTAAGGAATCAATCTCTTTTTTGCGGCCGCCAAGAGTTCTTCGATCCCCGAAGCCTCGATGCTTTGCTTCATCGCTACATCGAGCTGTTCAAAGGCAGCATGCACTCCTTTTTCGAGCAAACCTTTCGCCAATTGCGCGTCAAAAAAAGTTTGCAACAAGGCGTGGACAATCGTTCCAGTCGAACGCTGATCCAGCTCCTGTGTTTCTCTTTTCTTCAATTTCAAAATGCGCTCGAAAAAATAACGCTGCGGACAGCTTTGATAAGTTTCCATCGCGGTCGTAGATAGGCGCAAAGGCTCAGGCAAAACCAGCTTCAAAAGCTCGCGATGGACCTGGTGTGTCACCTGACGTCTTCTGGCATTTTGACCTTCAAGCGCCGCCATAAGATGCATCAAAGATTGCCCTTCTTGTAAGCCTGAACGCAGTCTCTGCTGAATAAAGAACCGATAGAGCGCCTCATACTTCAAGTCCGCCTCCGCCCCATCGATCGCATCTGCGTCATAACACAGCGCTCGCACCCGATGAAACAAAGCAACATCACTGAGTTTTTCTCGGTGCAGGCAAAAAGCCGCCCCTTGATTCTCAGTTAAGGTGATGTGCTCCAAATTGAGCCGCTCTCTTATCTTGGGATCCAAATCTTCTTGCTCTGACAAGCTCTGAATCATGCCTTCCAGGTGCTCGAAATACCCAGATCGAAGATCCTTGTTTCCCCCGTAGCTGAGATAAAGGCGATCTTTGTTTGACGTCAAAAGACGCCAAGCAATGTGATTGCAATTATCCATTTGCCTCGCTTCGATATCGTCCAAACCGAGATTTGCAAAAGTCTGCACATATCTGCGCTCTCGCTGGCTCAACAAAGCCTCTCTTGCCTCATAATAAGGGAAGCGATCCACTTCCATCTTCGCAATAAAAAGAACGCTGTACTCTCTTTGTGCGATCCGCTCGGGCGTTGAGATCAACACCTGGTCCAAGCCGTTCGGTAGCCGCTGCGCCACACTATTTTGGAAAATCTCCGTCAAAATATGACGGAGCTGCTTCGTATCACAAGATAAATCCCGCCCATAACGCACACAGTCGGCCAAAAGCGAAACCAAATGATTCCAGCTTTGCACCGGGATCGCAGATAGGGAAGCTTGCGTCACTCTCAAAGACAGGCTCGCCTTTTTGACCCGATCCTCAATCTGAATCTCCTTAAAATGTTCCAAAAGCGTCCAGGCTAAATCCCGAAGCGTCTTTTGCTCCATCAATTTCAAGCACAAATTTCTCAGCGGCCTTAAGTAAGTCTCTCTAAATGCAAGCGCGCGTTTGGTCTCTTGACTTTGCCGCTCTTTATTTTTCAACTCCTCTATATCAGCGCTCGCCAAATCCCTAGGGTCATCCACATAACGCAAATCCGAAAAAAAGCGGTGAGCATCCATATTTCGCTCTAAGGTGTAGCGTTCAAAGTGATCCAAAGCCAGCACTTCTTTTGTATCGAGCGTGTAACGCAGCAGCTCAAAGACAAGCTCTCTCTTAAAACCATAAGCCGCCAAAGCGAGCAACTGCCTCACGTACTCAAAGAGCGGCGTCGTACTCAAACACGCTCTGTTTTCAAAGTAAAAAGGTAAGCCGTAGCGTTCAAATACCCGCTTAATCTCATCGGACTCCTTTTCGTCTTGAATGTTCAAGGCAACGACGATCTCTCGATACGGAATCTTGAGGACCCGATTCAAACGCAAAATCTCCCCGGCGATGAGTTCTAACTCTGTCTGCGATTGACTGGCCCGAATAAGTCTCAGCTTCGGCATCAATTCAGCCATATGCTTTGCCTTTTGAATGGGGTCGCCGATTTCAAAGTCCGAATGAACCAATTCCCCGAGCACTTCAAAAGACGATCCATTGACCGCTACCTTTTTGTGAAGATCTGTGCCACAGGCTCTTTTTTCTCCTGAACTTTTCTCGCGCAAATATCGAAGTTCCCGCTTCACGCCGCAACGTTCAAGGTATTCAGCGACATCGTAGGCTGGGCGGAAAATGCGTTTCTTGTGAGACGATGCCCCTTCGTTTTCCTTTGGCATCTGTTCGTCCCGGATCTTCTTCCCCATCATTTGGGCGAGCACCGACTCGTCTCCCGTGACCGTCAAAGTTACACTTTGGCAAAGTTCTTCTAGGAGAAGTAAAAGCTCAAGTTCTTGCGGCGAAAACGGCCGATTTTCTCCGAAACCAAGGACATAAATTTGAGCTTGTGTCAGGAAAGTTAAGTGCTTATAGGGAAAAGACAAAGCGTTTTCATTCCCTTGTTCCTCCTGCAAAAGCCCCTGAAAATATCTGAGACGATCGAGCATCTCATCAGTCTGCGACACAGCATCTTGCAAGGCGTATTCTTTGAGCTCTGCTTCGTAAGCTTCAAGATAGCGCCCCAATTCTCTTGCTTTTTTCGCGAAAAGCTTCTGGGCGGCGGGGCGATTTTTTGCATCTTCTTCTAAAAACTTCGCCGCCTCAATCAACTGAGCTGGCCGTACCCGAAAACGCCGCAACTCATTGATCTGTTCTAGGAGCTTTTGAACAAAGCCCATCTCACGCGTCGCTCGCCCAAAAGCTTCACTCGGCTCCTCTTGAGTATGCAAAGCTCGATACAAAAGCAAACTTGCAAGTTCCGAAGAAATCGCCCGTCGCCTCTGTCCCAGCTCGCCTTGCAAGCGATAGAAAAATCGGCTCACACTGAGTAATTCCACATGCAACAAAGCCTTCTGGGGCAAAGCTTTCATCAACTGCGCTTCGAGCCAAAGCTTGCGTTGCTCCGGAACAATCAAAAAGATCGACTGATCTGGATTTGAGCTCTTTTGCTCTGAAATCTGCTGAAACACCTCATCTAACAAAAGTTGTCGCTGTTTTGAAATTAAAACTTGCATACGCTACGTCATGTCCTTCGAGCACGGTTTCATCAAGTATAATAAACATCTAGCGCGAAGCCTAAAGCGTGTTTGGCCATGCAAAACACAGCTGATACAGCTTCTCTGATCTTAATTTTGAAACAACGTGAGGAGCACAGCGTGACAGCAAGCCTTCATTCCAATCAAGGTGGCCCTAAGCCCCAAGCGGATTTCGTCGCCACGAAGAAGGGCGCACAGGAGGACAGCTCTCAGGGGGAAGCGGCTCAAGAGGAAACGGCTCAAGAGCATCGTTCTGATGTCAAAAGCATTTTTCATCGGGGCCTTGGGACGCGCCTTATCTTGTCCTTTGGCCAATTCGTCAGTCGCCTCTTGATCAAGATTCGCTTCGAAGGGCAAGAAAATCTCCCGTCTACAGGAGCTTTTATCTTAGCGCCCAATCACGTCAGCTATTTTGATGCGATGTGGGCGACGCTCGCCTTACCCAAGACCCGGCGTTTCGATTGGCACGCTTTAGCCGGTGCTGATCTCTGGACAAATTATGGGCGCTTGGGTCGCTTTTTGATGCGAGTTGGTGCTGCTATTCCCGTCGATCGCAGCGGTCGTTCAATCTCAGGTATTCTCACAGCCAAACGCTGCTTAGACGAAGGGCACATTTTGCTGATTCACCCTGAGGGGACACGTTCCCAAGATGGCTACGTCGCTCAGCTACACGGTGGATCTGCGCTCTTAAGTCGCCAGGCAGAAGTCCCCATCATTCCTTGCTATTTAGATGGCGCCTATGAGATTTTCGGTCGACATCAGCGCCTCCCCAAACCTTGGAGAAGCTTTTTCAAACGCAAAGAGCTCGTGATTCGTTATCAAAGCGCACTCAAGCCGGAAAATTTCCGCAGTTCTCGCCAGATGACCGAAGTCTTATTTAAGTCTTTGCAAGAGATGGATTTGAACCGCCTCACATTGAGCGAACGCCCTTCTCGCAATCATTCAAATGAAGCTGCAAAATAGCAAGAAGCCCTCACTTTAGAAAAGCGAGGGCTTCTTTTTCATGTTTGAGACGCAGTATGAACGGACTGCCTTTGACCTCATTTGAACGGTCTTATGACTGGAACTTACTGATGCAAGCCCAAAAGTTCAACCGTCTGCTCACAAATACTGAGTTCTTCATTGGTCGGCATGACAAGAACCGTCACCGGGCCACCTTGAGACAAAATCGTTTCCGTCCCGCGCACCGTCTTGTTCAAAGCTTCATCAATTGATATGCCCATGAAGCCCAACGGACGGCAGACCGCCTCACGTACCTGCCAGTCATTTTCACCGATACCACCCGTAAAGGCCACTGCATCGATGCCACCCATCGCAGCCGCGTAACTCGCGATGATCTTGCTGGCCTGATAGGTGAATACATCCAAAGCCAAGCGGCAGCGTTCATCGCCCGCTTCTGCCCCATCTTGCAAGTCACGGAAGTCCGAGCTCTTGCCAGACAGCGCAAGCATGCCCGATTGCTTATTCAAAATCGAGTCCATCTCATCCGGAGACAAACCTTCAGCCTTTTGAATGTAAGGGATAATCGCCGGATCGATATCCCCCGAACGCGTGCCCATCGCAATACCCGAAAGCGGCGTTAAGCCCATCGTTGTATCCACGCAAGCGCCGTCTTGAACCGCCGAAAAAGAAGAGCCGTTCCCCAAGTGACAGGTCACCAGGCGGAAGCCTTTTTGAACATCCACCCCCAAGAATTCCGCCGTGCGACGGGCGACATAAGCGTGGCTCGTCCCGTGGAACCCGTAGCGGCGAATCCCTAACTCGGTATAGTAACGCTCAGGAATCGCATAACGGTAAGCCTTGGGCGGCATCGTCTGATGGAAAGCCGTATCAAAAATAGCCACCTGTGGAATTCCTGCGAGAAGCTCCTCACAAACCTCAATGCCCATCAGGTTCGCCGGGTTATGCAAAGGCCCCCAAGCAAAGCACTTACGAATCACGCGCTTGACCTCATCGTCAATAACGACGGGGGCTTTGAAGAACTCCGCTCCGTGAAGCACACGATGGCCGATCGCTTTGATCTCATTAAGACTTTGAATCACGCCATATTCAGCATGGGTCAGCGCTTCGATCATCGCCATCACCGCATCCTTGTGTGTCTTGATCTCCATCTCTTTTTTGAAGCCGTCCTCACCGTTTCGCTTGTAGCTAAACAGCGGATTGCTGATTCCGATACGCTCTGCGATCCCTTTGGCGAGCACCGTCTTCGTATGGTAATCGATGAGCTGATACTTCATCGAAGAGCTGCCTGAATTAATGACCAAAATCTTCATGGCTTTTATTCTCTTTCTCTTTATGTATTTTTATTTGAACGTCAAAGTGACATTTTGAAAGTCAAGACGACATTCAATTGATTTGACCTTCCATTGATCTCAATATGTGCCGAATGCGTTGCATGAACGTCTCACGGACCTTGCATGAACGTCTCACGGGCGTCTTATGGGCATCTCAAAGCCCAGCTCAACCTTTCATGCTCTGCGCCTGCACCGCCGTAATGGCAACCACACCCACAATATCGTCGGCTGAGCAGCCACGGCTCAAATCGTTGACAGGCGCCGCGATGCCCTGAAGCACCGGCCCAAAAGCCTGCGCTTTGGCCAGACGCTGCACCAACTTATAACCAATATTTCCGGCGTTCAAATCAGGGAAAACCAAAACGTTCGCATGGCCTGCCACCTTGGAATTCGGAGCCTTGAGCGCTGCAACAGAAGGCACAATCGCTGCGTCGAGTTGCATCTCACCATCGATCGCCACTTCGGGCGCCTTGCCCTGAGCCAAGCGCGTCGCTTCATTGACCTTGTCCACCAGTTCACTCTTGGCTGAACCAAAGGTCGAATAAGAGAGCATCGCCACCTTGGGCTCACCGCCCACCAAGCGTTCATAGGTCTTCGCTGAGCTGATCGCAATTTCAGAAAGCGCCTCCGCATCAGGATTTTCATTCAAAGCGCAATCCGCAAAAATAAAGGTTCCTTGATCTCCAAATTGACAATCCGGCACATCCATCAAAAAGAAAGCCGAAACCAATTTCGTTCCCGGAGCCGTTTTCAAAATTTGCAAGGCGGGACGCAAGACATTTGCTGACGACGAAATAGCTCCTGCAACCATACCGTCCGCATCGCCACACTTGACCATCATCACGCCGAGATAAAGCGGATCATCCATGAGCTGATCTGCCTGCTCCAAAGTCATGCCTTTTGCCTGGCGCAGTTCAAAGAGCTTCTGCGCGTAGGCCTCGCGCTTAGGATTTTGTTTCGGATCCACAAATGTCGCCGCGGATAAATCACCCGCATAAGCCGCTTTGAGCTCCTCTTCTTTTCCGATCAAAATGACATCCGCGATCCCGCGCTCGAGCACTTTTGACGCCGCCTCTAGGGTGCGGGAATCTGTGCCCTCAGGCAGCACAATCCGCTGTTTACTCTGCTTGGCCTTCTCGGTCAATTGTTCAATTAAAGCCATATCGATGGTCCCCTTTTCATTGAGTTCTACGCTCCTTCTATTCTAGTGGATTCACAATCCCTTCGCATCTGAAAATCTCTTCACTTCAGCAAAATTTCTCTCTTCCCTTGATGTCGCTCTTCTGAATCCTTTGACGCTTGCCTCATTGATTGTTTACGTCCCTTTTTATATATTTAAGCCATCTATTCTTATAAGTTTATTTTGAACGCATAAACCCAAGCCAAAGCGAAGGCGCAAAAGACCTCAGTGAGCGAAGGAGCGCAGCATGTTATACAGTGATTTAGATCATCTGGAACCCCTGTCACGGATTCCTTTTTTACAGCAACTTCTCAATGAACTGAAAGATGAAAATCTGCTGGTATACCAGGCGGGGCTCAGTCAAACACGCCCCAATGGATGCGCCATAAATCATATTTCTTTGATGACCAAGCCCGAAGACGCATGCCTTTTTGAGGCCCACGAACGCTACACAGATATTCATATCATTTGTTCTGGCGTTGAACAGATCGATGTGACGCCTAAGTCCCGCCTGACCCAAACTCAAGCTTACGATGCCGAACGAGATATTGCCTTTTATGAGGGCGAGGCTTATCGCTCCTTTGTTTTGCAAGCCGGCGATCTGCTCATTTGCGAACCCGAAGATGCCCATCGCGTCGCAATGATGTACGAGAAAATTCAGAGCGTTGAAAAAATCGTCATCAAAGTACCGCAAGATTTAGTGCGCTCAATTTAGGACGCAAGATTGGGTGCGAAAAGTTTAGTGCGAAAAATTTGGTGCAAAAAATTTAGTTCAAAAAATCGAGTGCAAAAAACGCAACTCAAAAAGATTTAATACAAAAGTAACTTCCGTATCATCCGGGTTCTATCCCCTGCGAGCTTACGGGATCTGTGCCACTAGGCCTTTTTTTCTCAGGCTCTTTTCACTCCACTTTTCGCGGTCGATTAAACTTCTCCTCTTTCTTTCGGCTCGCTTTACCGATACAATCTCCAGAAAAGAATGAATGATCTGAGACGAAATTCCTAGGCTCCCATATCGCTTCTTCAATGATCCTTTTGCGATGACGTGTTTCCTTTGGCTTTCGTCTCAAAGTGAGGTGCTCATGACATCCAAACAGGCAAGATCTGAAATTCAAGAGACCCCCAAGTCTCCATCCAAAAACCACAGGCCTTCTGCTGCCCAGTCAAAAAGACAAAAAACAAACGCAGCCAGCTTTGTTTCGACCCAAGCAAGCGATACAAGCCCAGAATCTGAGCCCGTCGCGCCTGTCGATGAGGGCGTCCACCACACAAGTGACGAGGCGGCCTACATTTGGCCGAGTGAGCCTGAAGTGCTCGAAGCTTTGGAGCGTTTTCGCGATCAAAAATTGGGCTTCATGATGCACTTTTCACCCGCAACGCAATGGGGCATCGTCGAATCTTGGGCGCTTTCTGAAGGCGATGGCTACTGGAGTCGCCGTGATTTAGGTCCCCTGCCTGATGCCGACTTCAATCGTCAGTATTTCAATCTCAACCGCACCTTTTACCCTTTGCGTTTTGATGCTGAAAGGCTCGCCGAACTCGCCGAACAATGCGGCTTTCGCTATCTTCTCTTCACGACCAAGCACCACGATGGCTTTAATATGTATGACACCGCAGAGTCCGATTACAAAATCACGGCCCCCGATTGCCCTTACGCACAAAGTCCAAAGCCAGATCTGACACGCGCTCTATTCGATGCTTTTAGAGCGAAGAACATGAGCATTTCCGCCTATTATTCCAAAGCCGACTGGCACCACCCCGATTATTGGGATCCCACTCAAGAAGCCCCCACGCGAAATGTCAACTATGATCCGGCCAAAGAGCCAGCCAAATGGGAGCGCTTCGTCAACTTCACACACCGTCAGTTTGAAGAGTTAGTCCGAGACTACGGTCCGATCGATTGCCTCTGGCTCGATGCCGGCTGGGTTCACCCCAAAAATCGACATCAAGATCTGCGCCTCGATGTGATCGTGCCTAAACTGAGAGAACGCTATCAAGCGGGTCTTCTGATGGCCGATCGCACCTGTGGCGGCCTTTATGAAAACATTTTGACGCCCGAGCAGGCGATTCCCGATCATGTGCTTCATGTGCCCTGGGAAAGTTGCATCACGCTCGGCGAGAACTTTTCTTTTAGTTTTACGGACAAACTCAAAAGCCCACGCGAGCTGGTGCAGATTTTCATCGACATTCTCGCCAAAGGTGGCAACCTCGCCCTCAACTGCACTTTGGCCCCCGATGGACAACTGCCGAGAGCACAAGTCGCTTTGTTGCGTCGATTCGGGCGCTTCGTTCAAAAGCACGCCGAAGCCATTTACGAAACGCGCTGCTCCGAAATCCAAGCGAGCCAAGAATTTAGATTTGTTCAAAAGGGATCCTGTGACTACGCCTATTTCCTCTATCGGGACGATCCCGATATGCCCGATCATCTTTTTATTCCGTGTCGCAACGACGGTGCGCCCAAGCGTGTCCGCTGCGTGAGGACGGGAGACATTTTGCCCTTCTGCAAGCGGGACGGACAGCTCTGTACCGCCGATGAAGCTTTTTGCGAAGAAGGCCGACGCAAGGGCATTTGGGTCTCAACTCGCTCTCTCAATATGCTTGAAGCCGAAGCCGCTGAGTGCTTCGCTTTAGAAAGGACGTAACCGATGTTCAAAAAAAGCCTGCGCGATTTCAAGCACCAGTGGGATCTATGGCTCTTTTGCTTGCCCGGCATCATCATCACCTTCATTTTCAGCTACATCCCGCTTTATGGTATTCAAATTGCCTTCCGCCGCTATTCCGTCAAGCGCGGGATCTGGGGCAGTCGCTGGGTTGGCTGGCAGCATTTCGAGCGTTTTTTCAACTCGCCACAATTTCTCACGACCTTGCAAAACACCTTTATTCTCAGCGCCTACTCTCTGCTCGTGAGTTTCCCAATTCCTATTATTCTGGCGCTCTTGCTGAACTCTTTTCGCCACCGCCGCTATCGCCGTCTCATTCAAACGGTCACCTACGCACCGAACTTTATTTCCGTCGTCGTCATGTGCGGTATGTTGATCTTGTTCCTCAGTCCGAGTTCTGGGGTCATCAATCACTTCTTGCGTCTTCTGGGCGCGAACCCCATCAACTTTCTCGCAGAAAAGTCCCTCTGGCGTCACATCTATGTCTGGTCTGGCGTCTGGCAGGGCATGGGCTGGAGC
>JAEWGS010000070.1 GCA_023388205.1 Bacillota bacterium | reverse complement strand
GTTTTGTTTTTCAGCCCTGATCATCTCGAATTTAAGTTTGATTGCTGCACCGTCATTCACTGACTAAAAAGCAAAAAGGCCTTCCCTCAACACGGCATTTTTCCCTTCAATTCTCTCTTTGCGCTTGGGCACACTTGGATTAGAATCATTCAAAACATCGAGGAGGATTCTTCTATGCCTTTTCACATCATCATTCTCCGCTTACTGCTCGCCGTCGTCGCTTCATCGCTCATCGGATACGACCGAGAACACAAAAGTCGCCCCGCGGGATTAAGAACGCATATCTTAGTTTGTCTGGGTGCTTGCACCGTCGCGCTGATCCAAGAAAACATCATGCGTGAAGCCATTGAATTCTCAAGGCGCTACCCTGAATTTCACGGTGTCATTCGCTCTGACCCTGCGCGCCTGATTTGCCAAGTCATCAGCGGCATCGGCTTTTTAGGGGCTGGGACCATCATTGTGACCAAAAGGAGTGTCACGGGCTTGACGACAGCCGCTTCACTTTGGACCTCCGCCGCAATTGGACTCGCACTCGGGATGGGCTACTACGCCATCGCCTTCCTCGCTGTCGCGATTGCCCTGCTCGTCTTGGGTTTGGTGCGCTGGCTTTTCAAACTGCCCATTGCTCACACCTTAGATATCCGCTACACAGATCACGACAGGACCTTCCCAGAAATTCAGCGGATTCTGGCCGAGCAAAAAATCCATACGCGAAATATTCAATACAGCATCGAAAGGAAAGATCAAGAAACCCTTGTCATCGCCAGTTTTCATGTTGAAATTCCAGTCCATCTCAAAAACCATGCGCTCATCGAGCCTTTATCTAAAATTGATGACATCCGTTCCTTTAAGATTTCTTGAGCCGACCAAGAGCCGAGACGCTTTTTGTTGAAACTAAGCAAGCCCTCTCTTGCCACGTGTGTCAACAAGTCAGATGACAAAGTATTTTATAATGCTCAATAACACGCATTGCTTTGATGATCGCTTCGCGAAGGCTAAAAACGACTTTGCTCAAACGAATAACAACGCTCTCAAACGGATTAAGCTGATCTCAACTTCAATCGATACGTGCAAGGATTCGTACTATTTTTAACCTAGGAGGACGCCATGACCTCAATCACGTCCATGACTTTATTACTCACGAGCACCCTGCCCAGCTGGTTAGAACGGCTCTCTCCAGAGACTTTACTCACGGCTTTTTTCTTTTTATTCGGCTTGATTCTCACTTTGTGGGGGCAACGCCTCATGCACCTTTGGCTCGCGGTCGCAGGCTTTTTGTCCGGTTATTCCATCGCTTTGAGCCTCAATCATCAATTCCTCAAATTGGCGGATGGAACGCCTTTGATTTTTGCTTGCGTGATGGGTCTAGCTTTTGCCATTCTCTTTGGCATCGCCTATCGCCTATCTTTCTTTCTTGCCGGCTCTGCGCTGGGAACTTATCTGACGATTTTTCTCTACCATCTCTATGTTTCTCCAGCAAATCCACCCTATATATACACTATTGTGTTGGCCTTTTTATTCGGCTCTTTAGCCGCTGCACTAAGAAAGACTTTTGTTCGCATCGCCACGTCCATTTGCGGCAGTCTCTTCATCGCAGATGCCACCATGGCCGTTATGTTTCATCAGGCGCCAAACCGCATTTTACGCGGAAATTTTCTCGCCTTTTCCCCTCAGGTTCTCCCGCCCATGGTCACGCTCTTAATCGTCGCTTTTAGTGCCCTCGGTATTTGGCATCAAACACGCAAACATAAGAAAAATTAAGGCTTATTCTTCTTTTAGACTTTCGAAAATCAGCTTGACTCGATTTTCTCTCTTTGCGTCATTTTGCCCCTTGAATTTCCCCGCGCGACGATAAGGGCCACACCCAACAGCGCTCGTGCGCTGCGCCAAATTGAACCGTACAGCTTGTCGATGGGCTCGCTCCCAATTCAAGACTCTTCGCATCCCCAAGGCTCAGCCCAACACGCAGCTTCCAGCGGCCCCGGCCCAAATGGATGCGGCCATCTGCATCGACCTCCCGAAAGGCCTCTGGGTCCAGAGGAATCGTGACGGTCTTCGTTTCTCCGGCGTCTAACTCAACAGGACAAATTGCCACCAAACGATCAAAAGCCCCATCGTAATTTGTGCCACTCACGTCTTGCTCAAGATCTTCCCCCTCTTTTTCAGGTCGCGCATAAACTTGAATACAGCTACTTGCTCGATGCGCAAAGTCCCCGTTTCGCTCAATCTTGACACGAAGCTGCACTTTTTCTTCGCCTAAGACCTCACAGGTTTTCACCTCATAATCGGCATAGCTCAAACCAAAACCAAAAGGGTAAAGCCAGTCTTTGGCTTCTGAAAAACGATAAGTCCTGCCGCGCATCCCGTAATCTGAAAAATCTGGAAGATCGGCATCAGCTCGATAAAAGGTGATTGGCAACTTGCCACTCGGGCTCACATCGCCTGCCAAAATTTTCGCCAGAGCCAGTCCTCCCGCCTCACCGGGATAACCCGCATGCAAGATCGCAGAAGCGCCTTTTGCGATGGAAAGATCCATCATCGATCCACTCATATTGATCAAAATCCAAGGTTTTCCCAAAGCGGCAATCGCCTCGACTAAAGCCTGTTGCGTCACTGGCAAATGAAGCGAGCCACGATCGCCGTCATAGCCTTCAATCTCCTTGATTTCCTCACCTTCAATACGTTCGTCTAAACCGACACAAAGCACAATCACATCCGCCCAAAGTCCAAAAGCCTTAGCCTCACTGAGTCGATCTGACACTGGAGACAGTTCTTCAAGACTTGGCAGATATAAATGGCAGCCTTCTGAATAGCGCAAACTCGCCTCAGAGAAACGCTGGCGCAAACCCTGTAGCAAAGTGACAGGGAGTGCGGAGGTCCCGTGGTAATTCCCGAGCAAAACCCGTTCTGAATGTGCGTTTGGACCGATGACGGCGATTTTTTTGATCCTTTTTTCATCGAGTGGCAAAAGGCCATCATTTTTTAGGAGCACACAGCTGCGCCAAGCCGCTTCTTCTGCCAAATTTAAGTGCTCCGGTGAAGCGATGTCTTCCACGCCACGCGTCTGGCAAGATATTTTTTCGTCAAATTCTCCGAGACGAAGACGAATCTCCATGACTCGTCTACACGCCTCTCTGATCGTCTTTTCTTCGAGAAGTCCCGCGTCATAGGCTTGCATCACATGTTGATACGCCGTTCCGCAATTGAGATCGCAACCTGCATTGAGCGCAAGCGCAGCGGAGTCCGTCGCATTTTCAGTGACACGGTGAAATTGATAAAAATCAGAAATCGCCCAACAGTCCGATGTCACATAGCCTTTGAAACCCCAGCTGTCTCGAAGCAAATCAGTCAAAAGCCACGGACTGCCGCAGGCCACTTCACCGTTCACGCGGTTATAAGCGCCCATCAGGCCTGATACGCCATTTCGGATCACCTCATAAAAGGCAGGGAGATAGGTTTCAGCTAAATCTCGGGCGCTCGCTTTTGCGTCAAACTCATGGCGCAACGGCTCTGGCCCGGAATGGACTGCAAAATGTTTCACGCAGGCGGAACAATAAAGCGCGGTATCTTGGCTGTTGGCGGAGCTCTTGTTCGGGCCCTGCTCTAAGCCAGAAACAAAAGCGCAGCCTAATTTTCCGGTTAAATAAGGATCCTCCCCAAAGGTCTCCTGCCCTCTTCCCCAGCGCGGATCTCGAAAGATGTTGATATTCGGCGACCAAAACGTCAGTCCCTTATAGATCCCATAGTCGCCTGCTGCCTGAGCGAGTTCATATTTTGCGCGGCCCTCAAGCGCGATGGTCCCCGCGATGTTCCGAACAAAATCAGGATCAAAGGTCGCCGCCAAGTTAATTGCTTGCGGAAAAACGGTCGCCGTGCCGGCTCTCGCCACTCCATGCAAGGCTTCATTCCACCAGTTATAGGCTTTGATTCCCAGTCGATCAATGCCCGGCGCATCGTAGCGCAGCTGAGAGGCACACTCTTCTAAACTCATGCGCTGAACGAGATCTTCACTGCGGCGCGTATAGCTTTCGTTTTCGTCCAAATATAAAGGCTTCGCATTGACGCTCATATTTTCACTCCAGCTTAAGCTTTCGTTTGCAATCTATTGGATAAGCTTCAGTTCTTGATACGTCCCTCAGTCGATGTATTCAATTTTGAAGCAATCCGCATATTCAGCATAAAGCATCTTGATGTCTTGAGTTTCTACGCGCAAAGTCTTCTCTGATTCGACGCAAAAGGGCAACTCCTGACCCGTTCTCAAACAGGTCACACGTGCGACTTTTCGATCCATTTCATACAAAAGGCAAAGCGCCGCGGGCAGCTGAGGATCTCTCCGATATAAGAAAAAGGCGTAGTCATTCCCGTTCTTTCTCGTATAGCGCAGATGACGCCAAGCGTCGCAAGGTGAAATTTCGGAATCGTAAATCGCCTCAGCATTTTCATTGACAAAGCGTCCGAAACGGCGCAACACATGGATAGCTCTAAGCGGCAGAGCACCGTTCGGCTGAGGGGTCACGTTGAGCGCCAAGCTCCCACCTTTAGATAAAATCTCAATAAAGCGATGGACGAGCTCGCGCGCGGGCTTTTCAGGGCTACCATAGTGAAAGGAAAAATATTCCGCTAAGGTCATGCACGTCTCCCAAGGTACATGAATCTTATGATCGGGAATTTCCTGTTCCGGGGTGAGCATATTTTCATTTTCACCGCCGACCGTGCGATCGACAACGATCAAATGCGGCTGTAGCTCAGTTCTTATTTCGTGCATCAGCTCAGATAAGCGAATATCTTGATGGTTGATCGAAGGTTGAACCTGACCCCCGTCTAACCAAAGGCAGTCAATTTTTCCGTAGTTGCTGCAGAGCTCTTTGATTTGATTGTGGACATATTCCGTGTAACTCGCCCAAATCTCCGGATGCTCGAGCGGATCATAATTCGCGTTGTGATCCTTGGGCGCACCAAATTCTGGCACCCAATATTTGGGCGAATGCCAATCAGGCTTTGAAAAATAAGCTCCAATTGCCATGCCTCTGGCGCGGAAAGCATCTTAAAGTGCACGCACAATATCCGCTTGCTTCGCAGTGTGATAGGGGCAATCCGGCGCTGTAATTTTATAATCCGTATATTTGGAATCATACATACAGAAGCCATCGTGGTGTTTCGTCGTAAAAAGCAAATATCGAAAGCCGCACTCCTGCGCCAAGTCCGCAATTTTTTCAGCGTCAAAGCGAATGGGATTAAAGGTCTGATTCAAGGCCCAATACTGCTCCTTGAACGTTTCAATATCCGTCCAGTCCACCTCTTCTTGGCACCAGGCCCACTCATGGTCACAAAGAGGCCAAGACTCATAGGTCCCTAGCTGCGTCACGGGTGCATAATGCATCATGAAGCCCAATTTGAGACCGCTGTAATACTTCAGTTGCGCCAAAACCTGAGGGTCTTTGGGCCACACATAACGCCGTTCTTCACTCGTCTGATGCACACCATCTTGAATCATATCCGCCATATCATCGCCTCCACTCTAAAAAACAAGACAAATCATTATACATCGGGGAGAATCCCTTGCTTCGGGGCGCGTTTGTTTTTGCGAGGCGAGGCACGCAAAGTATGTCAGCGCTTCTTTTCTAATTTTTGGCGAATTTGATCCACAATCTGAGCATCGACCATGCCGCTAATATCTCCATTAAAGGAGGCCACTTCTCTGACAATACTCGAAGATGTAAAGGCCAAATCTGGACGGCAAGGAAAAAGCAAAACCTCGTACTTTTGATCCAAGAGCTTATTCGCCGCGTAAAGCTCAGCTTCAAAGCGAAAATCCGACTCACTGCGAAGCCCTCTCACAACAGCCAATGCCCCTTCTCTTTGCATGAGTTTCACCAAAAGGCCATCGTCCGAAATCACGCGCACACCCGGAACACCGCGCAGCGTCTTTCGCGCCATGTCGACGCGTTCTTCTTCCGAAAAGACGCCTTGCTTCGCACGATTCACCATGACGCTGACAATCAGTTCATCACAAAGTCTCGCTGCGCGCATCGCTACATTTTTGTGTCCCAAAGTAAAGGGATCAAAAGAACCCGGATAAATCCACACGCGTTTCACGCCACTCCTCCTCTATGTCACATCTTCGATCGGCACGCCTTCTGTGAACTCAATTTTTTGAGCGCCAAAAGGATAGCAAAGCCGCTCCGTAGCGACAAGATTTCAAGACTTCTGCTTCCCCTGCATGCGCCTGCAAAAAAGCGGTCAAGCGCGCCTCATCTTTGGCGGCGGACTCCAAAATCAAAAGGCCCCCCGCTTTTAAGTAGTCCGTTGAAAGGAGCGTCTCCCAAGCCGATTCAAACCACGCCCAGGCAAGATCATAAGGGGGATCTGCAAAAATAATATCGAAGGCGTCTTCTTGATTTTTTCTCAAAAAGGCCTCGACAGTTTGACGATATAAACGCCCTTTTTCTTTGGGGATCTGGCAGCGGTCCAAATTCTTTTGAAGCACGCGCTGAGCCTCTTTTCCCCCTTCGACAAAGGCCGCAAACTGCGCCTGTCGGGACAAAGCCTCAATCCCGATCTGCCCCGTTCCCGCAAAGAGATCCAAAAATCGAGCGTCAAATAGATCCGCTTGAATCATGCTAAACAAAGCCTCCTTGCAGCGATCTGAAGTCGGCCGAGTTCTTTGTCCTTCAAGGCAATCCAAGCGCAAACCGCGCCACTGTCCTGATATCACACGTCCCATTTTCTTACCCTTTAATTTCCCTGTTCATTTCCCTGTCTTCGATCCCGGTCTCCGAAACTTCCTTCTCGCCTCTAGTTCAAAGCGTCTTTCTCACCTATAGCTGTCAAGGCAAAAATCAAAAAAGTGGTCGTTCAACTTGGGCCTCGTGCCCACACGACTGTGCGGTGACTCTTCCTTGCATACGGCTTTAGATTTAATCTCTCGCCCATACGGCTTCATCGCCAAAAACCCAACGCAGCCCCTCAAGCAAGGCTTTTTCTTTCTGAGGATTCTCCTGCGCCAAAAGCGTCACGACCTCTTGCTCAGAATGATGAATCAAGTCACGATCTATATTCAAATCCGCGATCTTAAATTCAGGGAAGCCATGCTGCTTCAATCCCATAACTTCGCCCGGACCTCTCAATTTTAGGTCTTCTTCAGCCAACTCAAAACCATCTTGAGAAGCAGCTAGGGCGACGATGCGCTCAGGCAAAGGGCCCTGGTCTTTCATCCCCACATGAAGCAAACAATAAGCGGCCTGATCCGATCGGCCGACACGCCCTCGCAGCTGATGTAGCTGACTCATCCCAAAGCGCTCGCTATTAATGATGATCATCAATTGCGCTGCGGGCAGATCTAGTCCGATTTCAATCACGGTCGTCGACACCAAAATACGCGATTCAAAGCGGGCCAGCCGATCGATCGCCGCCTGTTTCTCTTCTTCTTTGAGGCGCCCATGAATCACTTCAATCCCATATTCCGAAAAATAAGGCTGAAAAAGCTTGTTGTAGACCTTGTCGACAGAATAAAGCTCAGACGAAGGCCCCGCTTGCCCGCCCTCATCTTCTTCGATACGAGGACAGACACAAAGAACCAAACCTTGACCTTGCTTCATAAAGTGCTGCACCGTCTGCGTGATTTTCTGTCTATCCGCTCGAGTATCTCTCAAAACTCGCGTCTGAATCGGTTTTCTGCCCGCAGGTTTTTCGCGCAACACACTGGTCGGCAAAGCGCCATACAAGACGATCGCCATCGTCCTTGGAATCGGTGTCGCAGACATTACAAGCACATGGGCAGGATCCACACCTTCTTGCTCATTCAATCTGATCCTTTGCTCGACGCCAAAGCGCTGCTGCTCATCAGTAATCGCAAGTTTCAATCGCTTAAAGCGAATGTCGTCGTTCAAAAGCGCATGCGTTCCAACCACATAGGCAATCGCTCCGCTTGAAAGCCCATCGATAATCTGTCGACGTTCTTTGCTACTGCTTCGACTCGTCAATAAGGCGAGTTCTTCATCTTTGAGCCCCAAAAGTGCTTTGATACTTTTGGCGTGCTGAGTGGCCAAAATGGTCGTCGGCGCCATCAAAGCTGCCTGCCCGCCAGCGAGCACGGTATAGTGCATCGCCAAAGCGGCCACAGCCGTTTTACCCGATCCGACGTCCCCTTGAAGCAAACGGTTCATCGCTTGCGGCTGACTCAGGTCATGAATGATCTCTTGAATCGCTTGCTTTTGATCTCCTGTCAAATCAAAGGGCAAATGCTTCAACGTGTGCTGAAAGATCCTCTTGTTCTCTTCAGTTAAACGCAGGGGCGTACATTTCAAGGCACTTAAACGTTTGGAAAAGCGCCTCAATCCGTATTGATAATAAAAAAGCTCCTCAAAAGCCAAACGCCGTTTCGCTTCCTCGTAACGCTCTTTTGAACTGGGAAAATGGATCTCAAAATAGGTTTCAGCCGTCGCCATCAGCTGATGCCGCTGCCTCAAGTCTTCGGGCAAAAGCTCGGGAAGATCTTTTGCGTAGGATTGATACGCTTCTTTGATCAGGCGCTGCAAAGTCTGAGCGCTCAGCTGATCAGTCAAGGGATAAACCGGTTCTAAAACACTTTCTTGCTCATCTGATGTCAGGTCTTGAGCACGGTCTTTTGAGCGATTTTTTTCGAGTGCTTCACTCGCGTCAGTCGGGGCATCAGTCCGAGCGTCAGTCGGCGTGTCAGTCGGCGTGTCAATCGACGTGTCAGTCGGCGTGTCAGTCGGCGCTTTTTCTTCCGCTTGAAACCAAGCCTGTCGTTCGGCCTCAAAAGCCCCTAACTGACCTGAAAGCCCTGTCATCGCGCGCTGAAATTTGGGATTTTGTAAACAAGGCTGTCCATTTCGATCAAAAGAAAGGCGCCCCTTAAAAATGCCTTCCATCCCCACTTCATACTGCTGATACATCCATGGCGTCGCATTATAAAAGGTCACCTGCACCCACTCTGCGTAGTCTTTTGCATAAAAGGTCAGATGAAAGCGCCGTCCCGCTTTTCCCACGCGATAAGAACTCAGGGGGGCCAAACTCTCAATGACGCCCGACAAGGCAACATATTCGCCTTTTTCGAGCGCAGACAAAGGCGCTCCCTGGTGCTTGTAGCTGCGCAAATACCTCGGAAAATGGCGAAGCAGATCAAACACACTTTCGATTCCGAGCTTCTTCAAAAGTTCAGCCGTCTTGACACCACAGCCTTTGACCTCACGAACAGGAATCGCATAAAGGGGCGTTTTTTTCTTCGACGCTCGCGAAAGAGAATCCTTCATAACGCCCGTTCTCCTCGCCCAGTCGGGCAAAGTTCTCGTAAGACGCAGGCATCACAAAGCGGTCTTTGCGCTTTGCAAACAGCGCGTCCATGATCGACCATGTAATGTCCATAATCGATCTGATCTTCCGTTTCGACGATCAGCATCAGATCGCGTTCCACCTTCGTGGGATCCGTATTTTTCGTAAAGCCCAGGCGATAACTCAAGCGCTTGCAATGGGTGTCGACCACGATGCCTGGAATCGCAAAGCAATCACCCAAAATGAGGTTTGCAATTTTTCGCCCCACCCCTGGAATCGAAAGAAGCCCGTCGAGCGTTTGAGGTAGTTCTCCGTGAAATTGATCCCGTATCGTTTTCGCCGCCAAAACAATATTCTTCGCTTTATTGCGATAAAGACCGCAGGTTTTGACAAAAACTTCGACCTCTTCCGCGCGTGCATCTGCAAAATCCTCGACGCGTTCAAAGCGCGCAAAAAGGGCCGGCGTGACCTGATTCACCCTTGCATCTGTACACTGAGCGGCCAAAATCGCTGCCACCATCAGGCGAAACGGATCTTCACGAAAGAGTAAAGAACACTCGACGGGCCCATAGGCCTGTCTTAAACGCTGCATGATCTCTTTGCAGCGCTGTCTTTGCTTTTGTCGGCTTTCTCTCGGCATGTCAAACTCCTACCTTCTCCGTACCGTGTCCCCTTTGATACAAACGCAAACGAGAACTTAAACACTATGCCAAAGGCAAGGTAAAACCAAACAAGGCCCCACCTTCTTTGGAGCGATCCACCCAGATTTGCTGCCCATGCGCGTGCAAAATACGTCTGCAAATATAAAGGCCAAAACCACTCCCCTGCTTACCTGTGCGCGAGCGATCCACCTTGTAAAAACGATCAAAGATGTAAGGCCGATCTTCTTCCGCCACACCGGGACCATTGTCTTCCACGGTGACCAAAACGTATTTTTTCTCTGGAACAAGTCGCGCTTTAATTTCAATCAAACCTTTCTCAGGCGTGAACTTACTCGCATTCCCCAGAAGGTTGGTCAACACGCGGCGAATCTGCACCTCATCAGCGTAAACCATAATTTGACCATTTTGGGCGTGCGCCTTTTTACTGTCGATCTCGAACTCTGCGAAGCTTTGAATTTCTTTTTCAGAAAAAATTGGCTCCATTGCCTCAAGGACATGTCGCATCAATTCAGCCAAATCAAACTCAGTAAAGGTATAGGTGACATCCGTCCCATCAATTTGCACGACATCATTCATTTCTTTGACGAGTTTCGCTAAGCTCTTCGCCTCGCTTGCAACCATGCCCAAATACCGTTCTCGTTGCTCATCTGAGATGGTTCCGTCCAGCATCGCTTGCGTAAAGCCAGAAATCGATGTGAGCGGTGTTCTCAAGTCATGAGAAATGCTAGAAATAAAGTTTCGCTGTTCCACATTTTGATCTTCGATGCGCGCAATCATATGGTTAAACATCTTGACGAATTCTCTCAGCTGATCATTCTCATCCAGCACATTCATTAAGCTCTGAGGCGGTAGACTCACGCGCACACTAAAATCACCCAAACTCACCTTCTTAGCTGCTGAGGCCAACAAAGACAACGGACGAGAAATTTGCTTCGTAAAGACCCAGACAAACGCCATCGCGACAATAACGGCGATCAACATGGACACCGCCAAACCGTTCAAAAGATAAAGGCGAATGTCCTCCGCCAAACGCACAGGCTGATGCATCTGCAGATAAAAGACGCGCTCGCCTTTGAGAAAAACAGGACGAACGACACTGATCCAATCCCCACCTAAGGAACTAAAGAGCCCGTGGTAACTTCCGCCTTTGATCAATAAACCTTCATCGCCGACGCCTTCGCCAATATAAGCCTTGTCGAGCCAATAGGTATCGTCCATCTTCCGATGAATCCAAAGCATCTCGCGCATATCCTCAGGCATTTCCGAGTTGTACACAATCTGCCCGTTCGGCAAGACCAGCCAAACATAGGCCTTTGTTAGGTGCGACATAAAGCTCATATTCTCTTGTATGGCTTTAATCTCGTGCACACTCATTCTGTATTCACTGTAATTTTGCGGCAAAAGGCTGGCCTGCAGACGATCCGAGAACTCAGTTGCAGCTTGGGCCAACTGTTCAGAGCGCACTTGATTTACCGATGAGGTAATCACCCGATAAAATGTCGCAATCAGGAGCATGAACGAACAGACAATGACCCCCACAAGCGCCAAAGTCGTTCTCAAATAAGGTGACTGTTTTCCTTTTTTTCGCATCTTAAAACCCTTCCACAAGCATCTCTATTAGTATAAATCCTCCGCCAAATATTGCGCGAAATCTTTCTCGATGCCGGAGAAAGTGGTGAAACTTAAAAAGTCCCTGAAAGTCCCTAAAAGCTCCTAAAAAAGCTCCTATTAAAAGGCCTCTGTCAGCGCTTCAGCAAGCGAGCGCAAAATTTGAGAAAATAAGGATCGATTTATGCCTGTAAAAGACCAATTGATACATCGATTTACACCTGCTAATTGATCTTAAAGTCGCTTTGGACCTGCGGCGTAACTTATCTCTTAAACAAATCTGATGAAACGAGGTTGGTCCATGTCTCAACGTAAGCAGCGTCCTTCCACTTCTTCTAATCTAAACTCAGATCTGTACCACTACACACCGCCCAACCCCGGTGTTCCTTATGTGGAACAGCAAAAACCCAAAGGCCCCATCTACTTGATGATCTTTTTCCTCTTGGTTTTCACCTTAGCGCTCATTTTTCGCTTCGTCTTAGCGCCGATCCATACGGATCCGAAGGACAACACGCAACTTAAAAGTCGTGATAAAGTCTCTTCCAGCAGTCTCGAAAACAGCTCAGTCAACCCCAGCGGATCCAATTCCCCCTTTTCACCCGACAGCGAAAAGAATCTATCGAGCCTTACTTCGGGACAGTTTATTCGCTTCCGTGAAAAAGACATCTCCGACAAGAGCCTCTTAGATTTAGACGACGTCCCCGCCCAGTCTGCCCTCTGCATCGATTTGAAAACAGGGGAGGTCCTCTTTGCCAAAGACAGCAACGCCCAGATTCCCCCCGCCTCCATCGCCAAACTCATCACCGCAGATTATGCCTTGACGCTCTTTCATCCCGAAGATCTGATCTACGTAGATGTAGAAACATTGCAAATGGTGCCTGAAGACTCGACGATGGCTTGGATTCAATCGGGTGTATACAGCGTGAAAAATCTAATTGAAGGCATGCTCGTTCCTTCAGGGAACGATGCCGCTTACGCCTTGGCTGTCGCCTGTGCACGCCACAAGCAGGGCCTGGATGTCTCATCTGAAAGTGAAGAAAACGAAACAGCGCTACCCGCATCAGAGGCTTTGAAATACTTCGCCGATGACTTGCGCGCTTATCTGGATCAGCTCGGCTTAGAAGACACCTTATTGCGCGATCCCAGTGGTTTTCGCTCAGACGATTACAGCACAGCTCGGGATTTGGCCGTCGCTGCGACAGAGCTCATTCAACAGGATTGGATTCTCGACATAACGAAGGAATCTGTTTACCCCAGTGAATTTCCAGACGGCTTTGTCGCCGAATGGACCAACACCAATCTCTGTCTCAACGAAAGCTCTGCTTGGTATGACCCCAATATCTTCGGCCTTAAAACAGGGACGCTCCCTGAGGCTGCAAACTTAATCACCCTCTGGAGCCGAGGCGATCACCCTTATCTTGTGATCACACTCGGGTCAAAAGACAACGATCAGCGCTATGAAAGCAACGCCTTAATCTGCCAAGCTTTGTTGCTCCAAGAAAATCCACATGAAGCACAAGATCTAAATGAAGGCGATTAGTGTCTTGCGCTCAAGCTTGTTTTCAGTCGATAATAGACAGCAAAGGTGCTTCAAAAGCCTAACGACCCAAGCGGTCCATTCATTTTCAAGACTCATCTCATTAACTAAAGATTCATTCCAAACAAAAGGAGAATTTATGATCTGTCTGATCTGCGCCTGCAAGGAAGAACTCAATGCAATGGCTCAACTTTGTACGCAACTCGAGCCTCTATCCAATCGCCCTTATCCTGCTTATCACGGTCGACTCCACGGGCAAGAAATCAGTTTGGCGCTCTGCGGTGTCGGCAAGGCCTACGCGGCATCAACCGTCACGGATCTCATTAACCGAGACCATCCCAATCTCATCATCAACGTGGGCAGCGCCGGGGGCCTTCGTCCCAATCAAGAAATCGGTGACCTCATCGTCGCCGAAAAAACCAGTTATCACGATTTATGCTTTAACGCACACGATCCTCATGAAGATTTACATGCATACAGTTTTGAAACAGCAGATGAAGATGTTTCGCTTTTTTGCGATTGTCTCAAAGAACTCTCGCTGCCCTTTCATCGCGGTCACTTGATCTCGGGCGATCTCTTTGTCATGACTCAAGCGCAGTATCAAAAAATTCTTGATTTAGCGCCAGACGCCATCGCCGCCGATATGGAAAGCAACGCCATTTTACAAATCGCTACGCGCTACCGTGTCCCTTGCCTTGTTTTAAGAGGTCTTTCCGATATTGCGCTTCGCGAAAATCCCTCAGATTTTGATCGTTACATCAAAAAAGCCTCTCAAAACGCCGCGCAGACTGTCGCACACTTCCTCAAACGGCGTCAAGAAGCAGCCTCAAGAAAAAGCTAAAGCATCAGCGTGGCATCATAAAAAGATCTCCGCGCATAACAAAAAGGTCGCCCCAGTGGGCGACCTTTTTATATCTACATTCCTCATTATGTGAGGTGCACTCCCTCAATGACAAGAGGCAAGTCTCATCAAGCCTTCGCTTGCTTGTTGAGCGCCTTCTGCAGACGGGACATACGGCGCGCGGCGGTCTTCTTATGCAGATGACCCTTGCACGCGAAATGCTGAAGCGCACTCTGTGTCTCGGACAAAACCTTCGCGGCGTCCTCGCTGCCCGTTTCAATCATCGAGCGGGTCTTCTTCACAAGCGTCTTCAATTCGGACTTCGCACGCTTGTTGATCGCCGTCTTACGCGGAATGGTACGGCTGCGTTTCATCGCTGACTTGATATTCGGCATCTCGCATTACCTCCTGTTAAAAATAAGCTCAAATATAATAACCCATCTCCCAGTGTGTTTCAAGCCAAATCCGTCCAAAAGCGCCTCATATGAGAAAGTTTTAGGCGGCGGAAAG
>JAEWGS010000089.1 GCA_023388205.1 Bacillota bacterium | reverse complement strand
ATCTCTAAAAAAATTTTGAAAAAACTTGACATCTCTTTTGGTAGCGCGTATCATAACTGAGCATCTGAATTGAATACATTCCTCCTTAGCTCAGCGGCAGAGCATTCGGCTGTTAACCGAAGGGTCGTTGGTTCGAACCCAACAGGGGGAGCAGGGATCCGTGAGGATCCCTTTTTTGTGCTTGTTGAGAGGGATTAACACATGCATAGCAAAAGAAAACAAGCCCAACTACAAGCTTCGTGGATGGAGTTTTTAATGGCTCGCATTGAGTATTTGCGAAGCAAGGATGGTGAGGACCGTTTTTTGTGTGCGCCCTCTGTGGCATACGCTCAAGAATTTTCAGCGGATCTTTATGATGCGTATTTTTATCATCAAAAATTAGACCCAGCAGCTGAGACAGCCAAAGAGGAGTTGCGTTCTGTTTGGCTCAATCAAGATCAGACACTAAAGCGTTTCCGTGGTTTTTTTGCGCAAGAGCAACTTTGGGATCGCGGCGCTCTAGTTGAAGGGGATAGCTATCGCATTTATCAACATCAAGAGTTTGCGAGCTTATCTCAAAATGAGATTCCATACTATCCGAAGAAAAGAAGTGCCGTCGGCCGTCGCTGGTGGCTGAGACGTTCAACACAAAAACAGAGGCTGGGACAGAGCTTTAGACAGAACGTTTATGACGAACGCGTTTTGAATTGCTTTTTTCAGGGTGCCTCTTTGCGCCCCAGCGTACGCGAACTTTCTTATGGGAAACAAAGTGCCTCTCGTTTTGTGCAGGGACGAAAAATTAGAATTGAAGATAGCCAAGAGTTCTTTGTGCTTCAGGCGATCTTAGACCATTTTGAAAGACTGCTCCAAAGTGATTTTGAGCTGTACGAAGTGCAGGCGCAAAGTCAGGACATAAAGGCGCGTCTTGAGCGATCGATCCATGGCTATCGCCAAGCAAAATATCTGTGTCTTTTGCCATTACAAGACCTTTTAGATGAACTCAAGGCAAAGATGACGGTACATCAGGTGGCGGAACAGAATCTTGAGGCACTTTCACTGAATGAGTTAGGTCAGAGCATTGCCTTTTTGAGAAGTTCCATCGTTGCGCAGGTCGAAGCGCTTTTGCTTTTCTTTTTGGAAAAGGGTGTTTCAAAACCTGTTTTGCCAATTGTGTTACAAGAGCGTGCAGGTGGCCTCAAAGTCAGTTTAGATTTGACCGCTTTAGTTTTGCCCTTCTCTGCTTGGCTGAATCAAAAGCAAAAAGAGGCTTTGAAACAGCAAGTACAGAATGTTTTCGAACATCTGAAGCATCCCGAAAAGTGGCGCGAGATGCTCATCAATGATGATATGGACTGGACTTTGTTTCAAGCCTTTATGCATGCGATCGAAAAAGGTCAAGGTGCAAACGCGCCCAAAACATCACAGCCTTTGCGGGCTTTGTTTCCGTGGATTCAAGATGAGGATGCAAAGCTGCGACGCATGGATCTACTGAATCAAGGTTTGAGTTATGAAGAGTTCATGGACCTTTGTGAAAATTACTTCGTGCGTGTGGATGATGTGTCTTGGCGTTTGGATCTTTACCCGATGTCGTCTCGCGAGCGAGTTGCTTTTTTGAAAAAAACTTTGAGGACCAGAGCTCGCGGGATTCAAAAACGTTTACGCGCCTTTCGAAAAGCAAAAGAGCGAGGCCGCTCGTTTTTCGAGCAGGCTTTAGGGCGTGACTGGGTGTATTCAGAATTATTTTCTCCGAAGCCAGCTTACGATGAAGGGTCCTATCGTGCACAACATGTGGATGTAGATGAGATTAAGGCCTGGATGCATCCTGCATTTTCAAAGTCCGCGTCCGCGTCTGTATCCGCGTCCGCAGCGAAAAGACCGAGTGCGCCTGCCGAATCGACTTTAGACTCAAGATCGACCTTAGACTCGAGATCCTCAGATTCGAAATCCTTAGACTCGAAATCTTCAGACTCGAGATCGGCTTTTGAGCTAGATGCGACGACATCTGAAACGGTTCCCCCGGCTCAAAGGCCTTCATCTGATGAGCCCGCTCAACTCAGAGCGCGCTTACAAGAACAGCTCGAGCGCATCCGCTTCGACCTCAACGCGACAGGAGAAGGTCCTGAGGGCAATGCTTACGTACACATTCTCAACGACAGTGAGATGAGCCTTGTTTCTTGCACCTTGATGTTTGCTGATGCGTCGGGGGCGAAGGCTTTTGGCGCCCTTGTTACGTCACTGGATCCAGGGGAAGAGATTAAAGTCGTCTTGCAGCCGCTTCCTGAACAGCATATATGTGATCAGGTTTTAGCCTTGGTGGATGAGGGTCAACCCTATGAAACTGTGCTAGAAGATCTTGACGGCGATCAAGACCGAGGCGTCGAGTTATACGATTGTTCCATTAAGTTTGCCCGTTTGGCTGTGACGCTTAAAGACGGAAAAGCCTACATCTTGGAATGTGTGTCTCAAGATCCACCGCTTTTTGATGAGCGAAAGTTCCCTTACGAGCTGGCGATGGCCGAGTGTTTGCGCGTCTACGCACAGACCAAGAATGTGGGGCAGCGTCAGTTTGATGAAGATTTGACCGAAAGACATTTGACCTTTGCGTGGAGCCCCGATATTGGAGCGCGCTTGGAACAGCTTTTGACCTTCTTTCAAGTCTTTGATCCGAAGACGCCTGAAGACTTTGCTCATATGCGTGAAAAAGCCAAAGAGCTGCCTTATTTTGACCATCCTCAATTGCAGCTTGTCGAGTTGCATGATGCGGCGGCTTTTTTGGATGATCAGCTGCCCTTGTGGAGCAAAGCGGAGCAAAAAGCTTGTATCAGCGCGTTGGATGAGCTGGATACATTCTTGTTGGTGAGCGGATTTTATGCCCCAGATCAAGATGAGTCTTTGATGCGTGAATTGCTGCAAGCGAGGACGAGCTGGGAACACATTCAAGCGCAACATGCGAAGATAGAAGCGCCTGATTGGAGCTATGAAGATGTGCTGCTTTATCCGCGTGCGCTACAAGATTGGCCGATGATGGACGGTTCACAGGAAAAGCGTTGGATTAATGGCGTTTGGGTCAGCCCGTCTTTTGCGTATGAACATATTGAACGCGTCATTTTTGTTTATAAGACCGAAGACGGGTATCAAGTCATTTGCGCCAGAGGCTGTGGTGATTCAGAAGTGAATTCACTGATTGGGCCGATCCTTTGGGGCGAATTGAGTCAAAAAGATGGGAATTGGCGGCGAACAATGAATATGTTGGGGAGCACTTTAGAACAGATCTTGCTCCCTTTGCGCGGAAAAGAGAGCTGCCTTTGGATCGATTTGAAACATCAAATTGTGCGGCGCGCTTATTCGGAAATCCCCTATACAAATTGGGGCTATGCAGATCCCCTTTTGTGTGAATTCAGAGACTGTTTTGTCTCACCGCCTCAAGATGAGCAAGGTTTAGAACAAAGAATCCGAAATTTTTATGGGCTCTGAGGGATGCAAGCTGATCTGAAAATGGCGCTCGTTTTTATAAAAGCGGATGAGATCAAGCGGAACTATTTTTTATCAAGAGATGCTAAGGAAGCGTTAATTTTTGTATCCAGCGGCGTCTTTGATTGAAGCTGATTTGTGAATCGGCTAAAATAGCAACATTCGAATGAAAGCTGACGGAACGTGGATTATGTTTGAAGAAATTCGTGACATCATCGTTGACGTGGTAAGTTTACCCGCATCTGACGTGCACCCAGACTCTAATTTGGTTGAAGACCTAGGATTAGATTCTTTGGATGCGATGGAGATGACGGTGCAGCTTGAGAAACGATATAACGTGAAGATCAAAGATGCCGACGTCATGCGACTAAAGACGGTTCAAGACATTGTTGATCATCTGCAGGCGCTGAGAGGTTAATGCAGTTTAATTAGTAACATGAAGCACGGGTTTAGAACCTGTGCTTTTTTTATGAAGGAGGGCATATGAGTCGTAAATTAGGAACCGTGGTGATGGGCCTGCGTGGACCGATTATTAATCAGGGCGATAACCTGGTTCAGATTGTCTGCGATACCTTGATGGAGGCCTCGGCGGAGGCAGGCTTTCAGATTCAAGAAAAAGATGTCTTGACGGTGACAGAATCTGTGTTGGCTCGTGCGCAAGGCAATTATGTGACGACCGATCAGATTGCAGCAGATGTGACAAGACGTTTGGGAAGCGAGCAAGCAGCGCTGGTGTGTCCCATTTATAGCCGAAATCGTTTTGCCATTATTTTGCGCGGCATTGCCAAAGCCCTCAAGAAGTTGACCTTGGTTTTAACTTATCCGACGGACGAGGTGGGCAATGAACTGGGATCGCGTGAGAATTTTCCACTTTATGACCACTTATCTGAAGTTTACGACGAAGCGCAGTTTCGGGCGCGCTACGGTGATCTGAAGCATCCGATTACGGGGATGGATTATGCGGCTTATTACCGTGAACTTTGTCATGAAGAGGGCTGTGAAGCAGAGGTGATCTTTGCCAATGATCCACGCGTCGCTTTGAATTATGCAAAAGCGGTCATTACCTGTGATATCCATGATCGTAAACGCACAAAGGAGATTGTCGCAAAAGCGGATCCGCAAGCTAAGGTGTTGGCACTTTATGAGTTGATGAGTGAGCCTGTTGGCGATTCAGGATACAACGCGGATTACGGCGTTTTGGGTTCGAACAAGTCGAGTGAAAATAAAATTAAGCTCTTCCCCAGAGATGCGCAGACTTTTGTTCGCGAGGTACAAGCTGAAATGCTCAAGCGCACAGGGGTACGCATCGAGGTGATGGTTTACGGAGATGGTGCCTTCAAGGATCCTTCCTGCCGAATTTGGGAACTTGCAGATCCGGTCGTGTCTCCGGGATATACGGATGGTCTGAAAGGCACGCCGAGTGAGCTCAAGCTGAAGTATCTTGCGGATGATCGCTTTGGACATTTGAGCGGTGAAGCGCAGGCGGAGGCGATTTCGCAGGCCATTCGCCAAAAGAGCCGCCAGGAGACCGCGGGGATGAGCGGGCAGGGAACGACACCGCGCCAGATCACCGATCTTTTGGGTTCTTTGTCGGATTTAACCAGCGGCAGTGGTGATAAAGGAACGCCCTTTATTTACATCAAGGGCTATTTCGATTCTTACGTGGACGACTAAGTGTCGGTGATGAAGTTAAATGAGCGTCGGCGATGAAGTTAAATAACGGATCCGTTTATTAACACGACGATTCGCGCAAGTCAATAACTATGAGTTGACACGTCAAAAAAAGTTGGAATTGGGCGCAAGGAAGTGCCCGATTTCAACTTTTTTGTTGGCGATCGGGGCTTTTGCTTGACGAAAGCAGGCCCTTTTTCATAAAAATGAATGATCTATTTCAGCTTGAAGGAGGGCGAAGAAATGAAGAAATGGGTAAAGGTCGTCGTTTCAACCTTTGTATTGGCAGGCGTTTTGGGGATGCACACATCTCCCCGTGAAGCGGCCGTACAAAAAAGTTTGACGGTTCAAGCGAGTGCAGACTATGTCAAGCTTTTTGACGATTTGAAATCCGAATTGAAAAAAGCCGGTGTGACCCTCAAGCTCGAGGAACTTAAAGAAGAAAATCCTTACGAAGAAATTACATCAGGAAAAGTAGATCTCTTGCTTCATGGCACTTTGGCGGATCTCAATCATTCAGAAGAGCGTGATAAGATCGATGTCGTTTTTGGTGTAGGCGGTGATCCCTTGGAACTTCATGGACCGGGTGAGTTGAGCAGTTTGGGTGACGGAAGCGAAGTTTTCTTACCTGAAGAAGCGCCCCTGCAGACGCGCGCTTTGACGCTTTTGGCCAAAGAAAAGCTTGTGAGCTTAGACGAAAGTAAAGTGGATCGCGCAAACCTTGAAGCGGTCAGTGAAAATAAGCATCAGCTGAAATTGACGCTTGTTCCCTTGGCAGATTTAGGTCAAAAAGCGGACGGGAAGAGCTGGGTTCTTTTGCCGCATAGTGTGGCTGTAGAGAAAAAACTTGAAAATCCACTGAGCACAGAATTGCCCAAGCACTCAACTGTATGTGCCTTGGCCAAAAAAGGTGTGCTCAATAAGCCTGAATACAAGGCGATTAAGAAAGTCCTGACGACGCGTGCGGGTCAAAAAGCGCTCGATAATCATAAGAGCGATCATGTTGCAAATACCTACTACGATCCGCAGCGCTTAGGTCAATAACGGTATTCCTGTCATTAAACAGAATACATAGGCGATGCCTCTCGTGACATGAGCGAGGGGCATTTTTTTTGAGCTCAAAGAGCTTGCAAAAAGGTCATGCCCAAAGAGCTTGCCCAAAGGTCCTGATAAAAGATCTTGCAAAAAGGTCTTTGCGGATTCGGATCCCAGCTTGGACGCAAACTGCGTTCAACTTGTATTCAGACGATGCGCTGAGGGCTCACAGGCGGCGCTCAGATTAGATGAAAATTTTTTACAAAAAGGATCATGCGGCGAAAGAAACAGCGATTTTGAGCTGAGTGGCTTCATGATGCGCACGATAAATGAATAGTGCATGTTGCACAACCAAAAAGAGAAAAAGTTGTATCTTGTAGACAAAAAGAAGGCGCAGCGTTGCCGAGATGCACAAATATCAAGTATGATTTTGGCAGGTTCATTGGAAATCAGAGGAGGTTTCTATCATGAAAAAATTTTTTTCAACCGTTCTTGCCGCTGCGATGAGCTTGGGCGTTTTGGCCTTTGCCCCGTTACGCGCAGAAGAGAAGACAGAGATCACCCTTTGGACTTACCCCATTGGCGCGTGGTCTAAGGCGGAGACAGTGGATCAGTTCCTGAAGAACTTTAATGAAGTTCATCCGGAGATTGAAGTGCACGTTGAATACCTCGATTATAAGACGGGCGATGACAAAGTCACATCCGCGATTGAGGCGAAGACGACCCCTGACTTGATTTTTGAAGGTCCGGAACGTCTCGTGTCCAACTGGGGCGCCAAGGGTTTGATGCTCGACCTCAAGGATCTTTGGACAGAAGATGCCGTTAAGGATGTGTCCGCGGTCAGTGAGTCGGTGGTCAATGCGTGTAAGAGCAGTGACGGCGTATTCTATGAATATCCCATGGTGATGACCACGCATGAGATGGCGATCAACAAAGAAGCTTTCGAAAAGGCAGATGCGCTTCAGTACATTGATCTCGAAACCCATAGCTGGACGACCGAGAATTTCGTCAAAGCGCTTGAGGCTTTGAAGGCTTCAGGTCAGGCTCAGAACCTGATCGTGTACTGTGGTGGTCAAGGTGGCGACCAGGGCACCCGCGCTTTGGTGACGAACCTTTATAGCGGCCAGTTCACGGATACTGAACACACGAAGTACACCGCAAACAGCGAGCAAAACGTCAAAGCCCTCAAGCTTTTGCAAGAGCTCGGTGAGAAGGGCCTCGTGACCTTTGATACCTCTGCGCAGGCGGCCGAAGAGTTGCAGTATTTTGCCAACGGCACTGTGGCGATGACCCTCGCATGGAATGCTTCGAACGCGGCGAACTATGCTGAAAACATTCAGTTTACAGCGCTGCCCATGAATTTCCCCTCTGATGACGGCAAAGCCGAACTCGCGGGCGGTATCTGGGGCTTCGGTATCTTTGATAAGGGCGACGAAAAGCGCGCGGCTGCGGCTAAGGAATTCATTAAGTTCATGACGCAAGATCCCAAACAGGGTGCTGAGTCTGTGCGTGCGACAGGTTTCTTCCCCGTGCACAAATCCTTGGGCGATGTCTACGCGGAAGCCGATAAGGATCTGGCGGAGCGCATGGCGACTTTCGCGAGCTTCCTGCCGAATTTGGGTGACTACTACAACGTGACTCCGGCTTGGGTGGAACAGCGCACGGCTTGGTGGAACATGCTTCAGAGCGTCGGCAATGGCGATGATGTGGAGCAGGCGGTCAAAACTTACACAGAAACCTTGGACCAGGCGATCGCTTCGGTAGCGAAATAAGGGCTTCAAATAAGTGCTCTGCAGCAGGTGCTTTTGAGCCGACGCTTTTAGGGAAGCAATCTAATACCTCTAGTGCCTCAAGGCTTTCTGTGGAGTCGCTGTAAACTCAATTTGCATGGTTCTGGAGCATGTTTATGGATGCGCGGCACGGACTGTGTGATGCTGAGATGATGTAAGGACATCCGCCGTCATTGAGCTTGGCTCTTGCGGCGGATGTTTTATGTGAACGAAAGGACGCGATGCATGGCTTTAGGAATGGCCCAAAAAACGGGCAGAAGACAGCCCCGTGAACGGTTTAGCCTCAAAAATGAGCGGCAGCGCCATGAGTTGATCAGTGCGTATTTGTTTCTCTTACCGGCTCTGTTTTTCTTTTTCGGATTTGTGGTCGTGCCGATGGTGATGGCGCTCACGACGAGCTTTTTTCATTCAACCATGGGCAAAGCGGACGTGTTTGCAGGGCTGAGTAATTATCAGCGTCTGCTTCATGATCCCATTTTTGGAAAAGCGTTGATCAACACAGTGATCATCGTCGTTGTGGCGGTGCCGAGCGTCACGGCTTTTTCCCTTTGGGTCGCCTCGGCGATCTATAGACGAGTTCCGCCGATTCGCTCATTCTTCCGCGTGATCTTTTATCTTCCTGTTGTGACAGGAACGGTTGCGGTCACCGTGGTGTGGAAGTGGATGTTTAACAACTACTACGGCATCATCAATTATTTGCTGAAAGGCTTAGGCGTAATTCCTCAGAACATTAACTGGCTGGGCGATGTGCGTTTTGCTTTGGGCTGTATCATTTTGATTTTGTTTACGACCTCTATCGGACAGCCGATCGTGCTTTATGTTTCGGCTTTAGGGAATGTGGACAAAAGCCTCGTTGAGGCCGCTGAAGTGGATGGCGCGACGCGCCTGCAGTGTTTCTGGCGCATCTTGGTTCCGCGCATCGCACCGACGACGCTTTATATCCTCGTCATTACGACGATTAACAGCTTCCAGTGTTTTGCCTTGATTCAGCTTTTAACTTCGGGTGGACCCAAGCACAGCACAGACACCATCATGTACTACATTTACTATCAAGCCTTTAAGCTCAATGACTACGGTTACGGTAATGCGATGGGCATCGTATTGGCTCTTTTGATCGCGGTCTTTTCTGCAGTTCAGTTTAGGCTTTCACGAAGCGAGGAGGACTAAGATGCAACAGATGAGTCGTTCCGAAAAAACATATCGTCTTTTTTGCATGATCGCCCTGTGTATCCTGACGGTCTTTTTCGTCTTCCCCTTGTACTGGATTTTTGCAGGATCGATCAAGACGGCGATTGAAATCAATGCACCGACGCCGAGCTTTGTTCCTCTAAATCCAACTTGGGCGAACTACGAGAAACTCTTCTCGAATCCAGCGCTGATTTGGCTTTTTAATACGATTTTTATTGCGGTGATGGCTTTGGGGCTTACCTGTTTGACTGCGGCGATGGCGGGATACGTCTTCGCAAAGAAACGCTTCCCAGGCAGACTCTTCCTCTTCACGCTCATGATTTGCGCGATGGCGCTCCCCAAGCAGGTGATTTTAATCCCTCTGCTTAAAGAAATGTCTTTTTTGCGCCTGCACGATTCGGTTTGGGCGGTGATTTTACCGACGGTCGGTTGGCCCTTTGGTGTATTTTTGATGAAGCAGTTTAGCGAGGGCATCCCTTCTCAATTGTTGGAAGCGGCTCGTATTGATGGGGCGGGAGAGGTGAGAACCTTCGTGGAGATTGTCTTGCCGATCATCAAACCGGGCTTGGGGGCTCTGGCGATTTTTACCTTTATCACGGCCTGGAATGATTATTTCTTGCAGTTGATCATGTTGAATAGCAATCGACGTCTGACCATTTCCTTGGGTATCGCGAATTTACAAGCGGAAAATGCGACGGACTTTGGCTTGATTATGGCGGGTGCGGCGGTGGCTGCGGTGCCCATTCTGGCGGTCTTTTTGCTTTTCCAAAAGTATTTTACGCAAGGGATCACGATGGGTGCGGTCAAAGGTTAAGCGTTTTGCTTTGGCGTCGGGTGTACCGCTGCGAATGCGCTAGTGCCGAATGCGACACTGCCGAGTGCACCGTTGTCGAGTGCGTCGCTGCCGAGAGTGCCGTTGCCGAGTGCGTCGCGAAAGAAGAACTTGCGCTCAAAGATGACGCTTGGATAAGGCTTGAACG
>JAEWGS010000088.1 GCA_023388205.1 Bacillota bacterium | reverse complement strand
CTATATTCAGACTGTAAATTTAGTTTTTTCACACAAACATTTTACAGGATTGACGAGCTCTTTGTAGCTCGTTTTTTCCTTTTCTCCCATACAAAAAGGAGCCATCTCTTTTGAGACAGCTCCTTTTGAATTTTTATTCGTTATTAAGTTTGGAACTGCGTGGGTTTTAAGACGGCGATTTTGCTTCGGCTTCGATGTAGAGAAAAGCCTCCAAGCGCCAGGGGACGTAAATATCCACATTTTGATAGCGATAATGTTTATAAACCGGCAAAAAGATGACGCGGTTGATTGCGGATTTGACGGGATTGAGCCCCAGGTTTTGCTTGTAATACAGTTCGACGGCATCTTGAAGTCCGGCTTGAGCCCAAAACTGAGGTAAAACCTCCGTATTTAAGGAGAGACTCTTGAGCTGAATTTCAACAGGAACAATCTGGGTGAGGCCGTCTTGCTCAGGGCGCAAAGGTTCGGCAGGCTCCAGGACTTTAGCGGCGTAAACCCGACCCAATTCTTCGATGCCCTCGCCTGAAATGTGGCGTGAAACTTGATTTTGGGGTTTTGGCGGCGTTGCAGCGTCGCCTTCATCTTTGGAAGCATCAAGGCTGGGGGGGAGCTGCAACTCGATGAGCTGCGCACCATCTTCGAGGAGGAAACGACGTTGCCCCTGTTCATTGCGATCCGTTTCGATGATTTTGCGTTGTGAGATTTCACGCAAAGTATGAGCGAGATCGCTCTTTTGTTCGTCGCTCAATCGAGGAAGATCCGTTTCCGTTGAATTTTGCTCAGAAGGACTGACCCCATCGGGGAGGACCTCTGCTTCCTCTGCGTGCACATTGAAATTGAATCCGTGGAAGAGGAGAAGCGACAGAGAGAGGCCTAAAGCAAGGTGACGCAGGCCGCGGCTTCGTTTGATCTGAAACATCTTGAAACTCCTTTCATCTGTGCTCGTGTGCAGTCATTGTATAGAATTTACCTAAATGCTGTCTATTCAGAGAAACGTTAATTGTGTAACATCGTTGTTAAAACTGACCTAACTCTTCTTGTGAGCTGCATGAAATTTTGTACGCGTGCTCAAGCTTTGCGTTTCAGTTGCCGCTATGAGGTGGCGCAGGCGTTTGAGACAGCACGACTTGTTGCGTCGGACGTCCTGATCGAGAAAGCGGACAGCAAGTTTCGTAAAGGGCATTGACCAGATGATCTGATAAGAAGCACGGATATGACGTGCTGACAGACTGTGTTTTTGGCGATGCTTTGCTTGCAAATCATGCCTCACGAGTGACATAGAGGAGGGGAGGAGGGTGTGTTTTGCGCTGGGTTAAAGGTCGAAAAGAAAATTGGCGATCACTAGAATCTCAATTAAATGCTGCAGATGCCAGCGCTTTAGGACAGGCCAGATCCCTTTCGGACTGTGCGCCGGAATGTTGTGCTTTGCGCTTGCTTGAGCTGGAATCTCCGAAATCTCTGGATCCGACTTCTGAGGCATCCTCTAACGCATCTTCTGCGGCACCCTCTGATGCAGCATTTAGCGTCGATTCTGAGGTCACGTTTGCAGAGAATACAGAGCGCAGCAAGAGGAGGACGAGAAAAAGAAAGACGATGCTCGGCTTTGCCTTGCGCCGGGGCCGGGATGAAATTTTGCAATTGGATTTCTTTTTTAGTCCAAATTTTGACGCTGCTCTTTTGACCGAAAAGCTCATCCAAGATTTTCAGAATCAACTTCTGGATTTAGTTATGCGCTTTTCGCCAAAGACCGATTATGTGTGGGTGGGGCCTGTTTCAAACGCTTGTGTAGGACCCTTGCTCAAGGCTTTGGGTTTTAAGGAAAAAGAAACATTCCCTTCTAGACAGGGCCCGCTTTCAACTTACATCATGCCGATTTGGTCTTTGAACCAAAAGGTGTGGCAGCGTGCCTTGGCTTGCCTGCCGATGCCAGGCGGTTGGATGCTCTTACATCTTGATAGAGAAAAGGGCATGCTGGGACGAACCGAGCTCTTGCAAGTGGGGCAAGATATGTCGAACGCTGAGACCTTCTCGCTTTTTTATGAACTGGGGCTCTGTGATGAACGCGGGCACATGCGTGCCGCACGTTCGGAACAGCCAGTCTTGAGCGTGGATGAAAAAGAGTTGGGCGAGCGGGAACGCTATATTTTGCTGCGCTGCCAAAATGCTTTGAAAGACTATGTGTCTGGCTTGCGTCGCCCGGACTGGCCGTTGGAATTTTTAGATTTTAGTCAAGGGCGTAGTTTTGATCGAGAGATTTGGACGAAAATTCAAGAGATTCCTTTCGGCGAGACTTTGACCTATCTGGATTTAGCTGAGAGTCTTCAGACCAAACGGGCGAGCGCTTATGCCAGAGCCGTCGGGCAGGCTGTGGCCAGAAATCCTTGGCCATTGATCGTGCCTTGTCATCGGGTTTTGGGGCAGGGACAAAAGATGGTTGGCTTTTCGAGCGGAGGCGGCGTTGAGCTCAAAGAACGTTTGTTGAGTTATGAGTCATTTCGTGCGCGCGGCGGTACGGGTCGCTTTGAAGATTTTGCAAAAGAGGTGCCTCGGCGCGTGTCTTCAAGTGATGCAAAAGAGCGAGACTTCAGTGATGACAAATTCTAAGTCGAAGTAGAACGTATCGAGCGCAGCGCTTCTAGTTCAATGGTTTGGATCCAGCGCAGCTTTACGAATGCATTCTGTCCAGCGGATCCTTCTTAATAAAAAAAGTCATCAAAACGTGATTCTTATCATTGACAGGCCTTACAAGAAGCGTCAAACTCCAACACAACATCTTAATATGCGAAGTCTTCGGGGCAGGGTGAAATTCCCGATCGGCGGTGATAGTCCGCGAGCACGTTATGTGCAGGTATGAAGATGAAGACGCGAAGTGAAAGCAAATGCATGCTTGCGTTTCGCGAATGCATCTTTTTCAGGAGCTGGTGCAATTCCAGCACCGACAGTTAGAGTCTGGATGGTAGAAGATGGTTGAGACTTTGCACCGATAGGACAGGTCAGACGACCTGATCCAAATGGAGCACTTCGAAAAACCACGCCGATGATTTTTGCACATCGGATGTGGATTTTTTATTTTAGGAGGTGCACCATGAACCAGGTGCAACAACGTCATCAAAAGCTCGCGATCACCGCGATGTTGGGCGCTTTGGCCTTGATTGTCTCGCTTTTTATTCGAGTCCCCGGTCTTTTCGTCAGTTTCTTAACGTATGAACCCAAAGATGTCATTTTGACTTTGGGCGGCTTGCTCTTTGGGCCTTTTGTCGGTCTGGGCGCTTCGCTGATCGCCTGTGTCTTAGAGCTTGCCATCAAAGGTTCAACGGGTCTGATCGGCTTTTTCCTCAACTTGCTGACAAGCTTGTTTTTTATCATGCCGACGGTTTTTCTCTATCGCGGCAAGCGGCGTGCGCAATTTAGAAATTTACTCCTAGGTCTTTTCTTGTCCGTCGTGTCATTAACCGTGGTGGCACTTTTGTGGAACATCATTTTGACGCCGGTGTTTTTGAATACGACGCTCGATAAGGTCTTGCCGATGATTGTGCCCATCCTTTTGCCTTTTAATTTACTCAAAGGCTTCCTCAATGCGGGCCTCTTGCTTTTACTCTACCGACCTGTTTCTTTTGCCTTAAATCAGATGGGACTGAAAAGTCTTTCCCTTGATATGCCTGTGGAAGGACAGCGCGCGAAAAAAGAGCGCATTTTTTCTTACGCGATCGGTGCCTTTTTATTCTTGACGAGCTGCGCGGTGATTTATTTCCTCTTGCACCGTTAAAGCGCAGATGCGCGCATGCATGAGGCAGACGCCCGCACACTCAGGGCTAAGGTGCGCGGGCGGGTACAAGAAACGTTCTCACACAAGGCTTTCTTTCCATAGGAGAAAGCCTTTTTTATGCTTTTTTTGATCCGCTTTTGCTAAAGTGTAAGGATGATTTGCACTCGAAGGGCGACATAGAAGAAAGAAGGCGAATATGGAACTTTTGCAGCGTTTTATTTCAGATAAAAGAGCACCGCGGCACCTGATGATAAGTGCCGGATTATGGAAGGTGATGCTGCAAGTTTTGCTTTTACCGCTGCTTATCTTGGCCTTCCGTTTTTCTTTGGATATCGGGGGCGTCCGCTACCTGCGCTTAGATAATTTAAGGCAGGTTTTGACGATCCCCTACCTTTTGATTTTTGGGATTGAAATTTTGACCCTCGCTTTGGTCTATTGTTCTCAGTACGGATATCTTCTAGGCGTGGCGACTTTTGAAACAAGCTTTTTGACCTCGCTCAAAGGACTTCCGCACATCATTGCTGCTTCGTCTCGGATTTTCTTACCGAAAAACTGGCCCATGCTTTTGTTTTTGCTCTTGTATCTCCCAGGAAATCCGTACCGTTTCGCCCAGCATTTTTTAGTCAATGCGCCGATACCGACTTTCATCACCAAAGCGATTTACTCAGATCAGCGCCTCTGGATCCCTTTTGTTTTGCTGATTGTCGTTTGCGTCATTTTGTCTGCGGCTTTCGCCCCTATTTTTCATCTTTTCCTTTTTAATAAAGTGAGCTTCAAGCAAGCGGCAAAAGAGGCGCTCGCCTTGACTCGCCCTTACTTTGGACAACTCTTATTGGTGAGCGCGCTGATTCAGTTGGCTTTTTTCCTTTTTCAATTGGCGAGTTCTTGGCTCATCCCACTGTTGCTCACACCTTTGACGGTGCAAGAATTGGACTCGGACTGGCTTTTACTGCGCTGGGGTATTTTGCGGGCGGCGGTGGAAGCTTGGCACTTCTTTGTGGATTTATTTTTCTTCCTGTGTTGGATTCGCTTGGTGACGCTTCTTGTGAAAAAAGAAGGCCTTGCGCTTGAATACAAGCCGCAGCCAGTTCAGATTCGCAATCCGAAATTATTGAAATACCAAAGATTTTTCGCGCCGACCAAAGCTTCGGTGAAGACGTTGAGCTTTTTCTTGATTTGTACTTTGCTTTGGCTCTTGGGCAGAGGTTATTTTCTTTCGTTTAGAGGGGAAGAGCAGGCCGCCTTTCAGCTTTTCCGTCCCGTTCCTTTGGTCATGGGGCACCGCGGTGCGGGGGACGATGCGCCGGAGAATTCGCTTTCATCTATTGACGTAGCCTTGAAGCATGGGGCGGAGAGTATCGAAATTGACGTGCAATTGACAAAAGACGGCCAAGTGATTTTATTGCATGATTCGACGTATAGACGAACGGCTGGGGTGAATCAACGTCCGCAGGATTTAAGCTATGAGGAAACGCGACAGCTGAAGATCAACAAAGGCTTTGAAAGTAAATTCCCCGATGAAAAGCTGCCTTTGCTATCTGAATTTTTAGAAGAAATTAAAGGACGCGTTTTGCTTAACATTGAGCTTAAACCTAGTGGAGATGAGGAAGAACTCGTCGATCAGACCGCCAAGGTCTTGGAGGCAAGCCCCTACAAGAATCGCTGTATTTTGAGCTCGTTAAATGAAAAAGCTTTAGACTACGCGAGGAAAAAGATACCAGGCGTTCAAACCGCTTATATTTTGCCCTTGGCGTACGGTTCAGTTGATACGGGGCTGGAACACGAGTTTTACATGCTTGAGGAAAGTTTTGCGACGGCGAAACGCATCGCAGATTTGCAAGCTCGAGGCAAGATCGTTTTTGTTTGGATGATCAATGATGAAGCGTCTTTGAGTCGCGCTTATGAAAATGGTGCAGATGGCGTGATCACGGACCAGATCGGCTTTTGTCGCGAGTGGTTATTGCAAAAAGAACTAGTTCGAGACTCGATTTTAGATGAGGTAGAAAAATATATCGATCAGCAGGGTGACTTGCCGGACGAAGATGAAGCGACAGAAAGTGCGCCTGCGCTCTACGTCGGATCGAAGGGCTAGGGCGCGGCACAGCATTTGAGCAATCGCTGAGACGTTCAAAGCTGATTAAATTCTTGTGGTCTGGAGGATATGAGTTGAGTCGTATGACATCGCTTTCTCTTTGGAAGAGGCTGAGACAAAGTCCGAAACTGGGAGAAGATCCTATTTTTTATCTACTGCTTCGCTACAGTGCGCCGGCGATTTTGTCCTACTTTATTTCTGAGCTATACAACATTGTCGACACCTTGTTTGTCGGGCAGGGCATCGGATCGATGGCTGTCGGCGCCCTGGGACTTTGTTTTCCCATTCAGCGCCTAGCGATCGCTCTGACGCTGTTAATTGCTTTTTCGGTGCAAAATCGCATGGCCTATGCCCTCGGCGAGGGAAAAAAAGAGCAAGCGAGCGTCATTTCGGGCTGTGGCTTTTTCCTGAACGTCGTGATCTTGCTTCCCTACAGCTTACTGAGTTTTTTGGGGGCCTCGACTTTTATGCAGCAGTTTAGTGCAGACTTGCTCTTGTCTGATTGGGCGACGCACTACATTCATATTGTGTGTTGGGGCTCTTTGTTCTTAGGTTTGCAGACGCTTTGTTCTCGCATCCTCCTTGTGTACGGTAAGCCGATGCTTTCGATTTATCTGGCGCTCATCGGCGCTTTGATTAACGCTTTGCTCGATGCCCTCTTTATTTTGGTCTTGAAGTGGGGCGTGATGGGTGCGGCGTGGGCGACGCTTTCTTCTCAAATTTTCTCTTGTCTCATCTCGATGGTGGTTTTGCTTTATTTTCAAAAAAGAGGCGTCGTTAAAAAAATGGGTCTGCCGAGGCGCTTTCGAAGCCTCGTCTACGAGTGCAGCAGAATCCTCGCTGAAGGCCTACCTTCTTTCGTCGTTGAGTCTGAGGACGCGATCGTCCTTGCCATCTTAAATGGCCTCTTTTATCAGGCAGGCGGTGCGATGGCGGTATCCATTTTGTCGATCAATACGAAGATCTATATGTTTTTATTTGTTTTGATTCTAGGCATTGCTTATGGAATGCAAACTTTGATCGCGTTTAATGAGGGTGCAAGGCGTTTGGATCGCGTGCAAGAAATCCTAAAAAAGGCGCTCGTTTTGAGTGTTTTGGTCACGGTCTTGGCGACGGCTGTTTTTTATATAGCTGCAAAAGGCTTCGCGGGGTTCATGGTACAAGATCCGCTCGTTCAAGCTTTGAGCGAGAGAACGCTTCGTTTTATGATTTATGCTTTCCCACTTTTAGGCTTTTACTACTGTGCGGTCATGACGAAACAAGCTCAAGGCAAAGCGCTTCTCGCGACCGTTTTGACTTTTTTGCGACAAATCTTATTGCTCTGTCCCTTGACTTATATCGCCTATGCCGTGTGGCGCTGGGATTGGCAGCACATGTTCTTGGTCTACCCTGTGACGGATGTCCTCGCGGCGTTGGTGGGACTTGGCGTCCTTTGGCTTTTGTTCCAAGATTTGAGAAAAAGAAGAGCCGGTATGATCCGTTAGATTTAAGTGAAAAGAAGGAGAATAGCGATGGCTTTTATGGATTTACAATTTTTCTCAGCTTCTCTTGCCAGAACCGTTTCGGTTTCGATTTTTATTCCCTGTGCCGAGGAGCGTCTACCGAAGCGCTTACAAGCGGAAGATCGCTTTCCGGTTTGTTATCTTTTACACGGCTATGCGGGGGATCAGCACAGTTGGCTGCGCTATACCGGAATCGTCGATGCGGCGATGAAAGAGGGCATCGCTTTGGTTTGTCCTGCTGGAGAAAATCTCTTTTACCGAAATCCTTATAAGAGTCGCACCCGAATGGGGTCTTTTGTCTCCCATGAATTGCCGCATTTTGTGGAGCGTCTTTTGCCCTTAGGTCGTGAGAAGAAATACCGGGCCATTGCGGGCTTGTCGATGGGCGGCTTTGGCGCTTTGCGCGTCGGCTTAGAAAATCCAGAAAACTACCTTGCGATAGGTGCTTTTTCGGCGCCTTACTATGTGTCGGAGGATGAAAGCCCTCTGGAGCCTGCGACTGTGCCAGCTTTAAGAAATGCGGAGCAGCTTTTTGGGCCTAAGGAAAAGTGGCCAGAAACAGATCTCAATCATGTTCGTCGCATGAAAACGCTACTCGAAGATGAGAGCATGAATCGAGATGAACTGCCTGCGCTCTATTTGTCTTGTGGCGAGCGAGATGCTTTTTACCCAGACAGTCAACGCTTTTTCCATTTTGCAAAGGAACTTTGGCCTCGCTGCGTCACTCAAGCGGGGGACTTTGAACATGAATGGGCGTATTGGGATCAAGAGGGGCGAGCGTTTTTGAGTTACTTCAAGTCTTTGAGCGAAGACGCCAAATGAAGCCCCCAATATGAAGCCTCAAACATGAAGCTCCAAGCATGAAGTTCCATTGTTGTTTTGGGCCTCATAGGATGTGGGTCAAAATGGGGCTTCGGGTGAGGCTTAATTGTTCATAAACGGTGAATCAGAGGAGTTAAAATGCGTGTGCGCGTGTTATTGAGTGGAAGTTGGTGCTTGGATGACGATGGCCCTGCTTTTGCGGGCAAGTATCTCAATTACGTTTCCAAAGATTATAGTGATGCGGTTTATCGAGCGGGTGCGCTGCCCTTGATTGCTCCGATTGTTCCCAGGCAAGATCAGATTGAAGCTTGTGTCAACGATTTTATTCATGAGGCGGACGCCCTGATTTTGACGGGTGGACACGACTTATTTCCTGTGCTTTTTGGCCATGAAATGAGACAAAAAAATCATTCTGTTTTGCCTGAACGAGATCACTTTGATCGGGCGCTTTATCATGCGGCGAGACAAAAGGGGATTCCTGTTCTCGGAATTTGCCGCGGCTTTCAGTTAATGCTGGCAGATGCGGGCGCACCTTGGCTCCAAGATCTTTCTTACGCGGAACGAGAGCTTTTGCAACATGATCAGGAAGCGAGCCCAGAATGTCCGACGCAAAGAATTATTTTTGAGGGACAGGGCTTTTTGCAAAATGTGTTTGGGAAAGAGGTTTGGGCGAACAGTTTTCACCATTTGGCTTTTTTGGAAGCGAGAGCACCTTATGAGATTGTGGCGCGCAGTGAAGATGGGGTCATTGAAGCGATCGCAGATGAAGCGAAACGCTGTTACGGGGTGCAATTTCATCCAGAGATGATGGCGCAAACACAGCCTGTGATGCAAAAGCTCTTTGACGCTTGGATCGATTTGGCGCGAAAATGAGCGCAGCAAAGGTCATTCAGCTTTGGTGTTTTGTCTTCTCACTTGTTGCTGATACTGTTTGGGACTGATTCCGTAGTCGGCTTTGAAGCGGCGAATGAAATAATTGACGCTGTTATACCCACAGTACATCGCTATTTTGGTCATAGAAAAGTTGCTTGAATTAAGCAGCGAGAGCGCTTTTTGCAGGCGGATGCGATGGATGAAATCTGTGAGCGTGAGGCTGGTTTCTTTTTTGAAGCGCGTTGAGAGATAGGATTTCGACATTTGAAAGCGCTGCGCGATATTTTCTAAATTCAGATCATCGCTGTAGTTGAGGTGCACATAAGAAACAATATCGCGAATGATCGGACTGTGCCCTCGCATTTTGTGTTCTCGAACGAGGAGGGTATAGTCTCGGACGAGATTTTCTTTGTAGCGACTGAAATCAGAATTGTTTTGACAGCTGTAGATTGCGTGGGCGTAGCGCGTGGATAAATCATCTACATAGATGGGATGAATCCCCATTTGCTCGACAGTTTTGCGACATAAGGTGTTTAAGATAACGCAAAGGTGAATCTGATTTTGTATGGGATTTTCATTGCGGGCGATCAAAGATAGCGATGTGAGCCGGCGTAAATTTTGCAAGGCTAGATCCAAAGAGCCCGCCGCGATGGCGCTTAGCAATTCATTTTCGGATGCGTACCGGTCTTCAATATGTTGCTTAGCGAGCAAGATGGCATCGACGTTTTGCTCTTCGTAGCGTTTCATTATGGCAGGACGTTCATTTTGCGCGGGAAACTTCACGATTTGATAAGGCTTTTTGAAGAGCTCTGTGGTCAAAGATGTGACGAGCGTTTCAAGCGTATCGACCAATTCAATTAAAGGGATTTTGCTCAGGGCAAGCTCGAGAATCACTTGAGAACGCGGGGAGAGCTGATTGGCGAGAATGAGCGCTTGTATTTCTTCTTCACTTGGGACACTGGTGCGAAAGGGCCCGACGGCAAGACACTCCGGGGCAGATTTGACCTGCTCTTCGCGGGGAACTTGTAGAAAAAAATAGTGCAATCCAAAAGAATCCGTGTAGTGAAGAATGTGCTGTTCTTGAAGCAACTTGGTAAAAAAATGAAAAAAATCAGTGTAAGAATAGTTGAGATAAAGTTTTTGACGGAGGCCGAGATCCACAGAAGCAAGCTGATGGGGCTCGTCGAGGCCGGGGCAAAAAATGTGCGTTGAGATGGAACTAATGGCGATCGCGTGGCAGAGTAGATCGAGTTTTTGACTGGACATGAGGCCTCCTGTATGCCCACTGGCTGGATGTTCAAGACTGTGCGCGAAGATGGATGGCGCACAGAATGGAGCACAGTTTGAGAACTAAAAAATTGTGCTACTTTTCGTTTATATTAGGGTAGCGAAGCGATAGGATCAAGTTCTACCATTTTTTAAGTTTTGAATCTTTCTTGCTGATTTCAAACTAGAAGAGCAGGAAAAAGTCCCAGGAGGTTTAAGGTGTCACAAGAAAAACAGTTGCCGCGCTTTGGTTTGAGAGACAAAGTCGCCTATATGTTCGGAGATTTCGGAAATGATTTTACTTTTATTTTAGCGTCAGCATTTTTGATGAAATTTTATACGGATGTGATGAAAGTCAGCCCGCTCTTGGTGGGTCTCATGATGATGCTCGCGCGCATTGTAGATGCCTTTACAGACGTGACGATGGGACAAATTTGCGACCGCAGCGCTTCGACGAAAAAGGGTAAATTTGCGCCTTGGATTTTGCGAATGTGTGGACCTGTCGCTGTGGCTTCGTTTTTGATGTACGCTAACTGGTTTAGTGCAGCGAGCATGGGCTTTAAGATTTTCTGGATGTTCTTTACGTATCTGCTCTGGGGTTCAGTGTTTTATACCAGCATCAATATTCCTTATGGGTCGATGGCTTCGGCGATTTCTCCAGAAGCCAAGGACCGCACGCAGCTTTCAAGTTGGCGCACCATTGGCGCGACTTTGGCGGGTGTGGCGATTGGCGTGGTTTTACCGCTCGTTGTGTATTACAAGGATCAATCAGGAAAGACTTTGCTCTCGGGAGAAAGCATGATGTGGGCGGCTCTCGTCTGCTCGATTTGCGCGGTGATCTGCTATCTCATTTGCTATAGCCTCACCATTGAACGAGTCAAGATTAACCGCATCGGAGACCGCTTCGATCTCATCGCACTCATTAAATTTCTTGTGACCAACAAAGCTTTGATCGGCTTGATTTTGACCTCGATCTTGGCGCTGCTTTCGCAGTTGACCGTGGGTAGCATGAATCAATATCTTTACACAGACTATTTTAGTAACGCCAAAGCACTCTCGAGTTTTAGTTTGATTAGCTCTGTGATCATGTTGGGCGAAGCGATGATTTTGCCGAGTCTGGCGGCACGCTATGGTAAAAAAGAATTGGGCGTCTTGGGCTGCTTGATCGGATCCATCGCCATGTTGATCGCATTTTTCTTAAAGACAGAGTCTTTGGTCACGTGGATGATTTTGTCTTTTATTTCTTATGCGGGACTCGGCTTATTTGGCGTCATGTGCTGGGCGATGATCACAGATGTTATCGACGATACGGAAGTGAGGACGGGGATGCGCTCGGACGGAACGATCTATGCAACCTACTCTTTTGCGAGAAAATTAGGTCAAGCGGCTTCTTCGGGCTTAAGTGGGGCTTTGCTTGCCCTGATTGGTTACGAAGGGGGCAAAGAGATCAGTAATGCCGTTCGAGAAGGGATCTACAATATCAGCTGCTTGATCCCAGCGGTGGGGATTTTGCTCATGGCCTTGGTCTTTTGGTTTTTGTATCCTCTAAAGAAATCAAGAGTCGATCAAAACGTCGCTTTGCTCAAAGCGAAACGCGAAGAAAGTGAAGGACATTAATCATGCTTTATCCGATTTTAACCCCCTCGCGTCTGCTCTGTGATCTGAGCGGCGTCTGGCAATTCAAACGCGACAACGGTCATGCTTTTGAAGAAAAGTGGTACGAGGCGCCCCTCAAGGATGCGATGACGATGCCCGTGCCTGCCTCTTATAACGACATCAAAGAAGGGGTCGACTTTCGCGATCACTACGGCTGGGTCTTTTATCAAAGAAAAATATCGCTGCCTGTTTTGGGCGATCAACGCGTGGTCTTGCGCATGGCGGCCGTCACACATACGGCGAAAGTTTATCTGGATGGACGTTTGATCACAGAACACCAAGGTGGTTTTTTGCCCTTTGAGGTAGAGATTACGGATCAGCTCAAAGCGGGCGAAGAACATTTGCTCACGATTGCGGTTGACAACAAGATTGACGATACGACCCTGCCTGTCGGTTCAAGCACCCCGATGCTGGGGGCTTTTGTGGGCTTTGGTCCAGAGATCCCGAGAAAAGCGGTCAACCATCCGAACTTTGACTTCTTTAATTACGCGGGGATCACGCGGCCTGTCAAAATTTATACGACGCCTCGAGATTACATTGCCGATATTACGGTCGTGCCGCACGTTCAGGGTGAGAAAGCGATTTTGGATTACGAGGTGGAGACGGTCGGTCAGGGCGATTGCTTCGTCGAAGTCTTCGACCGTGAGGGCCAAAAAGTCGCTGAAGCTCAGGGCCCAAAGGGTCAGTTCAAGATTGACCCGGTTCAGCTTTGGCAGCCGCTTAAGGCCTATCTCTATGAGATTCGCGTGCGCTTTGGTGAAGATGTTTACAAGCTCCCTTATGGCGTGAGAAGCGTGCGGATTGAGGGCACAAAATTTTTGATCAATGAGAAGCCTTTTTATTTCAAAGGCTATGGCCGACATGAGGATACCTTCCCGAATGGACGTGGGCTGAATTTGCCGATGAACAGTAAGGATATGTCTTTGATGAAGTGGCAGGGCGCCAACAGCTTCCGTACGAGTCATTATCCTTATAGCGAAGAGATGATGCGCCTTTGTGATGAAGAGGGCTTTGTTGTCATCGATGAGACGACTGCGGTCGGCGTGAATTTTATGTTCGGTGGGGGCGCGAATTTTGGCGGGAAAAAAGTAGGTACCTTCGATCCGGAACATGGCATCAAAACGGCAGCGCACCACAGGGAGGTCATCCGCGACCTGATTTCTCGCGATAAGAACCACGCTTGTGTCGTCGCTTGGAGTATTGCCAATGAACCCGATTCCACGTCTGAAGGTGCTTACGAATACTTCAAGCCGCTTTTCGATCTTGCCAAAGAACTTGATCCGCAAAAGCGTCCTTGTACTTTGGTCGGTGTGCAGTCAGGCGCTGAGCCTGAAAAAGATTGCGCAGGTTCACTGGCGGACCTGATTTGCTTAAATCGCTATTTTGGCTGGTATTTTGCGGGGCCAGATCTGGATATCGCTGAGACTTGCCTACGCAAGGAGCTGGAGAAGTGGGAGAAATTGGGGAAACCTTTGATGTTTACCGAATTTGGTGCGGATACCGTTTTAGGTTTCCATGATACGACGCCAGTGATGTACACCGAGGAATACCAGGTTGACTACTACAAGATGAATACCAAAGTCTTCGATGAATTTTCATTTATCGTCGGTGAGCAGATTTGGAACTTCGCAGATTTTGCAACCAGTCAGGGGCTTTTGCGTGTCCAAGGCAATAAAAAAGGACTCTTTACCAGAGACCGAAAGCCGAAAATGGCGGCGCACTTTTTCCGTGAACGCTGGCACAAAATTCCAGACTTCGATTACGAAAAGAAATAAAAGGAAACACCGCAGCTTCAGTTCAAAGCTGCGGTGTTTTGCTATCTATGGTGTTTCGGGCTGCTTTTGGATTTAGTCGATGACAAAGTCTCCATTTCGGAAAACAGGGACCAGGGTGCCGTCTTCTTTTTCGCCGTCGATCTCGAGCGTTTCGTCGCCAATCATGAAGTCGACGTGAATCAAAGAGTGGTTCATGCCGCGCGCCTTGAGGGTCTCTTCATCAAGATTTTCGCCGTCTTCTGTGGTAGAAGGATAAGCTTCGCCCAAAGCGACATGGCAGGAGGCGTTTTCATCAAAGAGCGTCTCTAAGAAAAGCGCACCGGTCAGAGAAATGGGGGAGTGGTAAGGCACGAGAGCCACTTCACCGAGGCGGCGAGCACCTTCGTCGGTATCCAATAATTTCGCTAAAGCATCATGGCCGACCCCCGCTTTGAAATCGACGACACGACCCTCTTCGAATCGCAGATAGAAATCATCGACCAGTGTTCCAGAGAGATTCAAAGGACGCGTGTTATAGACGATGCCGTCAACGCGCTGGGCGTGGGGCATGCTGAAGACTTCTTCCGTGGGCATATTCGCGATAAAGCTTTGGCCGGAGCGGTTTTTCTCATCAGCGCCCAAGAAGTGATAGTGATCCGCTAAGCCGAGATGTAAATCTGTCCCTTTGGCGGACTTATAGTGCAAGGTTTTGAAGCCTTGCGCATTGAGCCAGGCGCTGTGACGCTTGAGCGCTTCGGTGTGTTGGGTCCAAGCAGCTTTGGGATCAGCTTCGTTCAGACGCATCGTGAAGAAAATGAGATCCCAGAGTTTTTGGACGGCTTCATCGACCGGAAGCTCAGGGTACAAGGCGTGTGCCCAAGAGGGCGTTGCCGCGCCGATGACGCACCAGCTGGTTTCATTGGCCATCATTTTGCTGCTGAACTCTTTGTACGCCGTGCCGCTTGCTTTGCGGGTGATCGCAATTTTGGATGGATCCACGTCACTGAGCGCATTAGGATCATTTCCGACAATACTCAAATACTTGTGGCATGCGTTGATGCTTTCCATTTCACGGGCGAGAAGATGCGCATCCACTTTGGCCAATTCTTCGTCAGATTGGTGTTTGAGGTGGAGTTTACTGAGTTCTTGACAGCGCCAATCGACGCGCACGGAGGCCGCACCCGCTTCATAGGCGGATTCTGTCAACATGAGGACGAAGTCTTTGGACTCGAGCGAAGCGCGAATGACGAGGTGTTCATCTTTTTCGATGCGAAGACCGAGTTGGATCACGAGGTCCGCATAAGCACGTAACTTTTCTTGCATAAAGTATCTCCTTTGGTTGATATGGCTATGTTTCATTGTAGCTTAAACAAACTAGGGCTTGAGCGGTAAGGCGCTTTTAGAAATGGTGAGAGATGGAGTTGAGATGGAGTTGAGATGGAGTCGAGAAAATGCTGAGAAGAGGCCCAGAAGAGGGATTTAGCGTCCGCAGACGCGGTCTTGAATGGGCTCAAAAAGTGCAGCTCGGTCCCAATCGGGATGGACCTTCATGAGTTCTTCAAAGAGAATGCGACAGCCCGCGTCCATGCCTTGACAGCCTGCGAGAAGGATCGTATCTCCTGGCGAAACGGAGGCGATGACTTTTTGTAAGATGCCGCGTAAATGAGGATCAAAGGTATAAGACAAATTGGCCTCTTTCATCATGCGTTCAAAGCAGGCGCGTTCTTCAGGCGTCACCTCGTTATATTGATCGACCACGTCTTCGCTGGTGGTGGCGTAAAGCTTGAGTTCAGGGAGCAGATCTTTTTCAGCAATAAAAGCGTCCATACTTTCTTGCATGACGGTGACCCCTCTTTTGCCCCGTAAGGCGTAAACTAAATGTAAGCGTTTGAGGTCCATCGCTTCTAAGGATTTCAAAGTGACTTCAATATTTCCTGCATTTGCGAAGTGATCATCAAAGACGATAAAGTCCCCGTCGGGTAAGTGCCCGCGATAGACGAGCTGGAAGCGACGCTCGACCCCGTGGTAGGATTCGAGCCCCTTGACGATGGCGTCGGGAGAAAAAGAACTGGCAAGGCCCATGGCCAAGGCCGCTAAGGCGTTGGCGACAGAGTGAATCCCTGAAACGGAAAGCGTGATGGGCTGGCTGAAAGCATCTTGGGGGAGGCCGTAGCGTTGGCAGGTCCGTTCATTGAGGCGCACGGTAAAAGAGGGCATGGGTCCTTCCACTTGCAGATCGGTCGCCAATAGGTCAGCGTCTTCATTTTCGAGTGCATAAGTGAGGACCTGGGCTTTGGTTTCTTGAATCACATTGAGGCAATCTTTGAAATCGGCGTTTAAGACGACGATCGCATCTTCCTTTGCTTCACGAATGAACTTGAGTTTGGCATCGCGGTAAGCTTCATAGCTACCGTGGTAGTCAATGTGCTCACGATGCAAGTTGATGCAACACAAAACATCATAATCCGTGCCAAGATCACGGCACTGATCCTGCCCGATCGAGGAGCTTTCCATAATAACATGCGTGGTTTTTGTCTCGACCATCTCAGCGAAAAGTTCTTGCAGCATCAGAGCATCTGGGGTTGTGAGCTTGCTGGCGATCTGGCGCTTTTGGCTTTGATATTGAACGGTGCCAATGAGGCCGGGCTCGATTCCAGCGGCGCGGTGAATGCTTTGTAACATGAGCGAGGTGCTGGTTTTTCCGTTTGATCCGGTGATGCCTGTGACATGGAGTTTTTGACTGGGCATACCTTCCAAAAGCGTCGCGATCAAGGCGAGGGTCGCACGGGTGTTTTGGACTTGAATTTGAGGAAGGTGCGGGAGGCTTTCATCGATGCATTCGACAAAGGCCAAAGCGGCGCCCTGCTTTGCAACTTGAGGTAAAAACCGATGGGCGTCGACATCGAAGCCGCGGATCGCACAAAAGATATCGCCCGGCTGAATCTGCCTGGAATCTTGGCGTAAAAGGCCAAGCGGCGTGTCGGGGGTGAGTTTTTGCGCGGCTTCATTGAGCTGATGATCGTGGGGTAAGTTGTAACGTTCTTCGAGTTGGCTCAAGCCCTGCATGAGCTTTGAAAAACTGAGGGTCATCATGCGTGAGAGATCTCCTTTTGTTGAATGAAATAAGCGATACGTGAGATGAGTGGAAGGAAAAATAGGGTGATGAACGGGGAGATGAGGCTCAAAATCCAGAAAAGGAAAAAGAGTAAGAGTAAAAGTGTTGTGAGGGCGAGACGCGAGATGAGAAGCGAGAGGGTGCAGGCGACGGTCTTTCGGGTCTGACAGGGGATGAGGAGAAGCGTCGGGAGGTAAAAAAGAAAGGCGAGGAAGGGGAAAAAACTGAGGAGCCCCGGCACAAAAAAGAAAGGAAGGTAGACGTTGGGGATGGGGAGCCTTGCGAAAAGGTGCATGGACAGGAAGAGATATTGGAAAATCAAAGCGAGTCCATAAAGGCGTAAGGCGCCTGAATCCATGGACGCGTCCGAGATGGAAAAGAAAAGAGCTTTGAGCCTTAATTTGAATGAAAGGGACGCTGGATTGGCCTTGTTGTTTTCTTCTTTTGAGCCTTGGGTTGTGCGCGGATAGAAAATGCAGAGGGGCAAAAATAAAAGCCCCAAAGAAACCAGAGACAGCAAGAAAATAATGGACAAGATCAGCAGTTCTTGAAAAAAAGTGCGGATGATTTTGGGGGCCGAGGGCCATTGAAAACGAAGAGCCAAGATCGGATCCTTTCTAACGTGACGTTCAATCAGTTTAGTACTCCATTCGAAGGACGCGTTGAAAATGTGTCTGAAACGGGCGTGAGCCGATCAGATGGATGAGTCCTCGCGCTGGATCATACGGTGCGGATCAGCGCCTGCCTAATTATATAGCGTGCCTTTTGTTATGGTCGCACGCTGAAGCACAAATGAAAAGTTGACTTGATGAGGGCTTGATGTAAAAAAAATATGGAGCTGCACTTCAAGCGAGGGCAAAGTCAAGGCTCATGCAAGGGCTCAAAGGGCGTGAAGCGCTTCGACCAAGAAAATGCAGGCAATCCCTAAGATGAGGGTTGAGGCGATATAGGCTAAGGCCAAGTCCAGGCGACCTTGTCGCAGCAGCTGCTGACTTTCGAGCGCCAAAGTCGAAAAGGTGGTGAAGCCGCCACAGAGACCGACCTTGAGAAAAAGCATGAGGCGCGGGTGGCTTTGGCCGTCAATTCTGCTACAGATCCAGGCGATGAAGAGGCAACCGAGCACATTGGTAATGAGGGTGATCCAGGGGAAACCGCTTTTGCTTTTGAGCGGGATGAACGTCATCGCGTAGCGCAGCAGCGAGCCGAGAAAGCCCCCGAGACCGACCGCGAGACAGGACATGAGATTTTGCAATGGTGAGAGCGTGTTGGTAAAAGCAGAAAGTGACGACGGGAAAAAGCTCATGGACGCTCCTTTTGATTCAAAATTTTAGTTCATTGTAGCGCGCAAGGCGCGTTGTCGCATCTTTCAGCTTTCGTCATAATGAACAGAAGCTTGTTCTGGAGATGGCTTTCTTAGAGGTGGATATGAATTGGGAACAACTACTATGTACACGTCGCTCACGACAAAGTCGCGGCGGAGGTGAGGCGGATTTGCGCTCACCTTTTGAAAAGGATTATCAGCGGATCATTATCAGTCCGTCTTTTCGGCGCTTGCAAGATAAAACACAGGTTTTTCCGCTGGATCAAAGTGACTTTGTCAGGACGCGGCTCACGCATAGTTTAGAGGTGTCGAGTTTTGCGAAATCTCTGGGGCAAAAAGTTTGTGCGACCTTGATGCAAGAGCGCCCGGACTTCTCTCCGACCCCGCAGCAGGCGAGTCAGATCGAAGATGTTTTGCTTTGCGCAGGACTTTTGCACGATATCGGCAATCCACCTTTCGGCCACTTTGGTGAAACGACGATTCGCAGTTATTTTGAAAAAGCTTTTGAGGAGATCGAGTACAAAGGCCGTCTGCTCGGTGATTGGCTCACTGAGCAGATGCGTGCAGATTTTTGTCGCTTCGAAGGCAATGCTCAAGCGTTGCGCCTCTTGTCCAAGCTGCATTTTATTGTTGATGAGCACGGAATGAATCTGACTTTCGCTGTGCTTTCTTCGATCATTAAATACCCGATTTCTTCATTGGATATCGATAAGAACCTAGGGATTAGTCATAAAAAGATGGGCTATTTTTGGGCGGAAAGGGAGCTCTTCCGAGATATTTGTGAAGCACTGGGGACTTTGAAACAGGTTTCGGACAACTTTGACGCGCCCTCTTCAGGTGTGGCGCAAATGGGCTTTCCTGGGGTTTCTCCACGCTACGAAGCCATGCGTCATCCCTTGACCTTTTTGCTGGAGGCGGCAGACGATATTGCTTATACCACAGCGGATATTGAAGACGCTTATCGCAAGCACATGATTTCTTACGCCGCACTCAAAGAAGCCTTGATCCATTTGCTCGAAAAAGAGGAGGTCAAATCTCTGCCCGCATCTCAGTATCGAGCGTTGACGCAGCTGGTTCAAAGCCTGGAGGATAAGCTTAAAGACGCTGAAGAAAAAGGCTATGTTGAGGCGGAACTTTTTGCCGTGAGAAATTGGCTGATCGCCTGCCAGACGCTGCTCTTAAACGATGTGTCGGAGGCTTTCGTTGAAGAAGTCGAGTCGATCATGTCGGGCCGTTATGAAAAGGCCTTAGGCACAGGACGCGTGAGTGGCTTTTTAATTTCGCTTTTAGGTGATTTGGCGCGCCGTGAAGTCTTTGAATCCAAGATGATTACGCGCATGGAAATTGCGGCGGATGTGGTCTTAACTTATTTGCTGGACCGCTTTGTTCGGGCGGCCCTTTACTTTGGCGAAGCGCCTCAGGTAGGCCAAAAGAGTTCTCAGCTCAGCCCGATTGAAGAGCGGCTGATGCGCATCGTCTCTGAGAATTATCGCTATTCGTATCAGGTGCATGCGGCGGGGAAGTCTGAAACTGAGCGCCTCTATCTCAGGTTGATGCTCATTACGGATTTTATCTGTGGGATGACGGATTCTTATGCGCGGAATTTGTATTTACATATGACTGGTGCGGAAGGCTTTTAAGATGAAAAAACAGCCGGAAAAGAAGGCGCGCCCCCCAAAAAAACTCAGAGTCTTCAGATATTTCTGTTTGCTTTTGCTGCTTTACTTTGTCACCTACGCAGGGATATCGATTCTTTCTGTTACGGCGGTGACCCCACCTGCTTATGAGGCGCAGGTCTTAGAGGCGAGAGAACGTTGGCAAGCGAGTGCACTAAAAATGCCCAAAGACCAAGATCTTAAGGATCCTGCTTCAGAAAAAACGCCTTTGCGTGCTGATTTGAGTGCTGACTCAAGTTCTGACTTAAGTTCTGACTTAAGTGCTGAAAAGAAAGCTCAACTCAGGGGCCGCTGGCTCTTTCATAATGAGGAGGCTTTGGCGATTCGCCTCAAAATGATTAGCTCGGCGCAAGAAAAGATCGATTTGACCGTCTATGACGC
>JAEWGS010000087.1 GCA_023388205.1 Bacillota bacterium | reverse complement strand
ACCGGCTCATCCATCGCCTCAAAAAAAGCCCGCAAAAAAGCCTCATCTCGATACTGAGACAAAGTCCGCTTCATATCTTCACAAAAATCCTCCGGATAACGCCCCGAAGTTTCAATCATCATCTTCTCTCCTCAACACTCCATCGCAAAAGCCAACTGAAAACGCAGTCGCTTCGCCTCATCCTCATGGGCCAAATCGTCAATGTCAAAGCAACGTAAGCGCTCAGTAAATGAAACCCGAGCGGGCAAGTCACAAAAGCGTTTCAAACGCTTGGCCGCACGCTCATAATCACGCCCCGCCTCATCCCAGAAAATCAGCGCCGCATAAATCGAGAGCCATGCCTCAAAGGACGAGAAAGGCTGATAGACTAAACGGCGCAAAACCTCTTCGTCCCTGATGCGCACAAAGCGCGAGCCTTGCGGAAAGTAGCGCGCATTCAGTTCTCTCCACAAATGAATAAATCGATCTGAGTCAAGTTTCTTGTCCGCGCGATACAGCTCAATTTCAAGGGCGTCGAGCATGGCATAAAAAAGCATCTGTTCCAGAAGTTCCATCATGCGACGGTCGATGAAGCGACGTCTTTCGATACGTTCCTTGGCCCAAAGCAAGGCATCATCGTGCAAGCGATCCAAAGCCTGCCTCGCTTGAAATCTTCCGTAGCTCTGGTCTTGTGTTTCATGATTCATGGCGCGCAGCTTCAAGCGTTCCAAATAGCTCGTACGCATGGCCTCCGCATTGGCGATCTCGCGCATGCATAGCATTTCAAAAGCGTATCCCGTGAAAGTTCGGCTGATCCGCTCGCTTTGCTCCATGACAAGTAAGTTCTCGATATCCACCATCGCGGTGCTAAAGTAGGCTTCGCCTGAAGCTTTGATCCAATCCCAAAGATCCGTGGCGTGCTTGGGCTTTTGCCCAAAAATCAAGGGACTTCTCAAGGCGGGTTTTTGGACCTGCTGCACGCTAGATCGTCTGTAATGCAAGGCATCTTCTCGACTCAAAGGCCAGTCCTGCCGCTCTTTAAGCAAATCTGCCTGTTCGGTCATCACGATGCGATCCTCTTGCAGGAGGCTTTGTGGATAGTTATCTAAAAAGTGTCGGCGCTGCGCTTGTGCCTGCCCCAAGTGGTTCTGCTCTGCTTCGGTCTTAGGATGAGTCATCGGCCGCAAAGCACGATACAGCAAATTCATCACATCCAAAAGCAGCGCTTCCATATCCTCTGTTATCGGGGCTAAAGAGCCCAGGTCAAAGGGAAGCGGTCTCGGGCTCGTTGGCTCACTCCATTCCCAATTGTAACGATGCTCGCTTTGCTCATCGATCTTTTCGCGTTTGTGTGTGCGGTGTTCTTTGAGTTTTTGATACACCTCGGGGAAATACTTCGCCAACGCATATCTCGCGCGAGAAGCATCTTCGAAGCTTAAATCGTGAAGGCCGTTCAGCTCATGACAAAGCACCGCATAATCGCTGTAGCCCAAACGAAGCGCCAGGGCTTGCCTTTCTTTCACCAAAGCGATCACGTCTTTCATCAGACGGCGCACTTGCTGTCTTTCACTCTGAGCGGACTCTGCTTTTGATGTCTGGGTCACGCTGGTCAAACTCGCTAAGGTCTGTTCAATTTGGGCGATTGCTGCGGTTTCGCCTCGCATTTGACCTTCATCTTGAACCTTAAACAGTGCGCAGTCTTGTTGCAAGCGGTAAAAATAGCCCACACCCACCCGTGCCGCGAGCCGTGATAAATGCGCGTCATCGAGTTCTAAAAGAACCTGCTTCGCCTTGAGGCTTTTCTGGGCATCAAATCGATCAAGTTCAAGTTTTAAGGATTGGATTAAATCCTGATCCGCTGAATCAATCGCATCTGAGCCTTTGATTGAAGGATCTTTGCAAAAGGAGTCCAAAAGTTCCAATTCTAATCGAAGCTCCGCCAATTCACGTTCCAGCTCATCAAAGGCTTGAATCGCATCATAAAGCGCTGGGACCTCTCGCTCTTGCGCCAGCTTCATCGCTAATTCATCAAAACGCCTCGCCATTTCTTTCATTTCAAAGCGCTCGAACACTTCCGGCGACATCAAGCGCCACGGGTTTTTATTCTGCAAATTTTTCGCGATCAAAGACGGATCGATCGTATTTCGCGCTGGACGAGGCTTGGCCAAGTCATCATAAAAAGACACCGTGATTTCATCCGCGCAAAGAGATAAATTCTGCCCGAAACACAGACCGTCCTCATTCGGCTCCGTTTCTTGCGTCAAAAGCTCATCTTGAGCCTCTGCCATCGCCGTTCCCGGCTCATAAAACTCATTTCCACTGCTCGGATTCTGCGTTTCACCATTTTCGGGCGCGCCCCGGCGGCGCCAACGCAATTCTTGTCGCGCTGAGCGAAGACGGCGTAGCAAAGCTGCCGTGCCTTCTTCTAGCTTCTCTGCTGGAACACGAAGCGGCTGCGTCAAAGGCTCCAAGTAGCTCACAATGCGCGCCAGATGGCCTTCGCTCTCTGCTTTTTCTTCAAGCGACTCACTTTCGAGCTGCCTAAATTCACCCAGTTCTTCCAAAGCTTCCAGCTCTTTGAGCTGAGCTTCAGTTTGCATTGCCTCGTTCTCCGCTTCGCTTCGGTCACGAAGCCAAAAACGCAGGGCTTGGCGCAAAGCTCGATCCTTTTGCGAGATGAGCTTACGGATTAGATCTGTCCCCAATGACGGCCTCATACGCTCCTTTCGCAGCGAACTGGTGCGCGACGCAAAACCAGTCCTTTACATCCGTTCAACGGACTGAATGCCCAAGATGCCAAGGCCTTCATCCAAAGCATTCCAGAAGGCGCGGCACATCAAGACGCGAAGCTGTTTCACCGGTGCTTCCGTGGCGTTTAGGATTTGACACTGTGTATAGAAACGATTGAATTGGCGGCACAAGCTGTTGAGCGCTTTAGAAATCACAAAAGTCTCGTTTTGGCGCATCGCTTGGACCACAGATGAACGGTAGTCCTCGATCGCTTTCATCAAAGCGTACTCGACATCTGAAAGGTTCACCTGATTCAAAAGGGCATCGAGCTCATGCTGCAGCTGGCTTTCATCTTGAGTCTTCTGATCATCAAAGTAGCCCGCGCGGCGCAAAATACTGTGCGCCCTCGCTCCGGTGTATTGCATATAAGGAGCCGAATCGCCTTCAAAATTCAACATTTCTTCCCAGCTAAAGAAGATGTCTCTTTCGCGACCATTCTTCTGATATTGGAAGATCACGGCACCGACGCCGATGCGTTCTGCAATCTCGCGCATCTCGTCTTCGCTCAGGCCTGTGCTTCTCGTTTTTTCATTCTCTTTGACGATGGCGAGCGCTTTGGCAACGGCTTCATCTAAAAGCTGTTCCAAGGTCACCACATTCCCCGCACGCGTTGAAAAAACGCCCTCGCCAAATTTGACCAAGCCAAAGCCCACGTGAATACAATGGTCTGCAAAGTCAAAGCCCATCTTTTTGAGGACTGCAAAAACCTGTCTAAAATGCAGGCTCTGCGGCAGCCCAGCGACATAGATATTTTTACAAAAGTGGTAGGTCCGATAACGGTAAAGCGCAGAAGCTAAATCGCGCGAAGCATAGATCGTCGTCCCGTCTGACTTCAAAACCAAGCAGGGCGGTAGATCCAGCTCATCTAAGCGCACCACCTGCGCGCCTTCACTCTCTTCAAGCAAATGCTTCTCTTTGAGCAACTCAACCACTTCAGGAATTTTGTCCGAATAAAAGCTTTCGCCATTCCAGTTGTCAAAGTCCACGCCCAAACGCCCATAGATACGTTTGAACTCTTCGAGTGAAATTTCTCGGAAACGTTCAAACAAAGCGACTTCCTTCTTTTCCCCCTGTTCGAGCAAACGGAAGCGCTCTCTGGCCTCATCTTCAAGGCCTTCTTCGGTCTCGCAGACTTCGTGAAACTTAACATAGACTCGAAGCAGTTCCCCGATCGGATCTTTTTTGAGCGCCTCATCTGAGCCCCAACGCTCGTAAGCCACGATCAGCTTACCGAATTGCGTGCCATAGTCACCCAGATGATTCATGCGAACCACCGAATAACCGCCGAGCTGATATATGCGCGCCAAGCTTGCGCCGAGGACGGTGGAAAAAGCGTGGCCGACGTGGAAAGGCTTGGCGATATTGGGGGAAGAATACTCAATCAAAACCTTTTGCTCAGGGTCAATCTGTTCTTCCGCTTGAAAACGCGCGATGGCGTCTTTGGGTTCGACGCAGCGCAAAAGCACTTGTTTTACATAATGCTTCGGATCGATGAAAACATTGATATAAGCACCCGTTGCCTTAATTTCAAGGATCCACTCAGGCAAGGATTGCGCTTGAAGCTGCGAAACCATATCTGCTGCGATAAGTGGCGGGGCTTTACGGAAAAGTTTCGCCAGAGGGAAGCACGGCACCGCAAAATCGCCGAGCTCAGGCTGAGGCGGAATTTCGATCGCGCGCTTAATCTGCTCTTCATCTAAAGTCAAAACAGGCGCCAAAAGGGTCGCCAAAGCCTGCTTGTAGTCCATGAGTATCCTCCAAGTCAAAAATTCAAAATAAAATTATACCGCTCCTTCCCCGCGCCTCAAAAGCCCCCAAGCCTCTTCACCTCAAATCTTCAAAAAAATCTCGTATAAATTTCAAAAAAGACGGGCGCAAAAAAGATGGGCGTCTTTCTCTTTTAGGGCGGGCAGCTTTAAGGGCATCTTTCTCTTTTCCCAAGATCCTTGTTAAGATATGAGCAGAAAGTGAGGTCTATCGTGATTTGCCCCAAATGTGGAACAGAAAACGGTCAGCGAAGTGTCTGCCAGCATTGCGGTACCTTCTTGGCGACGAGCACTAAAAAGCAGCGCCGCCCCCTGACGCCAGAAGAAAAAAAGGCGCAGCGCATTCAGTATTGCCGCCATTTCATCAAAGAACTTTTGCGTTCTTTCGGTGTGCTCATCATCGCCTTTCTCTTGCTCACACTTATCTTTTATCTCAGTTATCGTTTTATTTTTTCCAAATGGGATGCGCTCGACTCTTGGGCCAACTCCTCTGAACCCAGTGCGATCAGCACCGAGACTGATTCCAATTACGCACCCAAACCGACCTTGCCTCAAGGGAAGTAACACACTAGAAAAGCTCGTCAGGATATCCTGGCGAGCTTTAATTTTCACTTGAATTGTTCGACTGATCGAAGCAGCATGAGTCGCTCGAACAGCAGGCTCGTGGCGCTCAAAGCCAAGGCCGCAATCAATGCAGCGCAATCACTTCAAGCAATCACTTTAAGTAATCACTTCAAAATGAATCGGTGGAAAACCTTTTTGCCTCGTTTGACGACCGCTTCTTTTTCGCCGTCTGTCGCTTCAATGAAGTGTTCAGAGGACCAAAGCGTTCTCGGCTCAGTGATCGGCTGTCCATTCAAGGTGATTCCGCCTTGTTGCATCAGTCGACGCCCCTCACCTTTGGAGGGGATCAGAGCCGCTTCAAGCAAGCTGTCGAGCAGGGCCTTCGTCTCTAAATCTTGCGCTGAGATTTCACTCGTCGGCATTGAGCTCGTATCTTGTTTTGCGCCAAATGCAGCCTCTGCGCGTTGCTTCGCTTCATTCGCCGCGCCTTCACCATGGACAATCTTCGTCACTTCGTAAGCGAGACGCACTTTAGCTTCATTGATCGCCTGATCCTGAAGCCCTGCATAATGCTCAATTTCTTCAAGCGTCATAAAAGTTAAAAGCTTCATCAAGCGCAAGACTTCTGCATCGCCCACATTTCTAAAATATTGATAGAAATCGTAGGGTGAGAACTTTTGCGCATCGAGCCAGACCGCACCCGAAGCCGTTTTGCCCATTTTTTGGCCCTGTGCATTGGTCAAAAGCGTCACAGTCAAACCGTAAGCCTCTTTTTGCTCTTTGCGGCGCAAGAGATCTACACCAGCTAAAATATTCGACCACTGATCATCCCCGCCCACTTCAAGCAAGCAGCCGTAGCGACGATAGAGTTCAAGGAAGTCATAGCCTTGCATGAGCATGTAATTGAACTCTAAAAAGGTCAGACCCTTTTCCATGCGCTGGCGATAACATTCCGCCGTCAACATTCGGTTGACAGAAAAGCAGGCGCCGATATCACGCAAAAAATCGACGTAATTGAGTTTAAGCAGCCAATCAGCATTGTCGACCAAGAGGGCTTTATCATCCGAAAAGTCCACGAAACGCATCATCTGCTGTTTCATGCTATTCACGTTCTGCTGAATGCGTTCGCTCGTCATCACCTGTCTCAAATCCGTGCGGCCTGAAGGGTCACCGATGTGCCCCGTACCACCGCCGACCAAAATAATAGGGCGATGTCCAGCTTTTTGAAGATGTGAGGCGACCGCCAAAGTGAGGTAATGACCGATATGCAAGCTGTCCGCAGTGGGATCAAAACCAATATAAAACGTGACCTTTTCCTCTCCCAAGAGGCGAATCACCTCTTCTTCATGCGTGCACTGCTTAAAGAAACCGCGCGCTTTGAGGTGGTAATACACATTGCCTGTCTCCTGATAAAGACGCTCGGCCTCTTTCGCATCTACTTCATTTTGCAAAACCGCTTGACTTTCTGTCTGAGTCGCTAGCTGATCGCTCATGTCGTGTCCTCCACCTCATTTAATTTATTTGCACAATAGATTTCGCACCTTGGCGCGAGCGCGCCTCTGATCACCGTTGGATCGCCGTTTGATCACCGTTCGATCGCTAAAATGCATCAAAAATGCATCAGAAGGCCACCGTGCCAAGCATGTATCCTCAAAATACGAAAAGCGCTTGTAATCATACCATGATGCGAAGCGCCGCATGAGGCAACAACGTCGGCCTATGCCTTCATCTTTGACATCATCCAAGCATTTTCAATCTTAACGCCGTTTCTTACTTGAACGCAGTGCTCTTTGATCTCAAAATCTTGCCGTTCGAAAAAAGGACGCGCTGCGTGCGACACATGGGCGGACAAATACTGCTGACCTCGAGCCAGGCAATCCGCTTTGACTAAGGCGAGCAGCGAAGTCGCAAGTCCTTGTCTTTGATGATCCGGGTGGACGTAAAGTAAATCGATATAGCCCGTTTCTTTGAAAGAGAGAAAGGCCACTGCCCGCGACTTTGGACCGTCCTCATGACCTTGGTCTTTGCAATCCAAAGATTCACAAGCAACAAGCGTTTTGAGGCCTTCAAGTCTAAGTTTCCAGTCATGTGCATCCTGAGGCGCGCCGTGGATCCAAGCTTCCTTTTGTGTCTTTGTGTAAATTGAATCATCGATATGTCCTATAGCGGATGAAAAAATGTCCGTCAGGTTAATGAGGTCTTCTTCGGCCAAAGGGCGAATTGTGTAACTCATCTCGTTTCCTCCTGCTTTCTTCATAATTTCACGTTTCTCATCGCATGATCCACTACGCGAGCCGAAAGAATCAGTAAAATAAAGCCCAAGAAAAGGAAGTATTCTACACGAGCTCTATTCGGCAAGGATCATTTTTATGCAAGACAAGAACACACTTTATTCGACAAAAGCCCTTCTGGACGGCGAAGAAAACGAAAAAACAGATCAGGCGCTACTCCATGTTCCCTTCGCCCCGCAGCTCGTGCTTCAGCCCGGAGCGAGCTGCCAAACAAACTGCCAAACGAGCAGCCAAACGCAAACTCAAAAACGGCTTTTACTTCTCGCTACAGGTGGAACCATCGCCTCAAAAGAGGCCGGCGATGGTTTAGAACCCGGTTACAGCATTCAAGATCTACTTTCTTTCTTGCGTCCCCAAAGCGATTATTACGCCATCGATGCCAAAGATATTTTGGCGCTCGACTCCTCCAATATGCAACCTGAAGACTGGATCTTCATCGCTGAACAAATCCGAAATCACGTTGACCGCTACGATGGAATCGTCATCACCCATGGAACAGATACGATGGCCTATACCGCTTCGATTCTCTCTTTTATGCTCCAAGGCATCCCGATCCCTGTAGTTTTGACAGGATCTCAACGACCTATTGACGAGGCCTTGACGGATGCAAGGATGAATTTAGATGCCGCTTTCTCAATGGCCGCTTCTGCTGTGCCCGGGGTCTTTCTCGCCTTTGGTAACAAAATCATTCTCGGGAGCCGTGCGGTCAAAACGCACACCACCCAGTTTTCCGCCTTTGAAAGCATCAACATTGCGCCTTTGGCGCGTATCGATAGCCGAGGCCTTTTCTTTGATCCGAACATTTTGACTTATGTCAAAGCACTCCACGAAAAGCAAGCCGGCTTTAAGCCTCAGATCAGCCTTTGTCCCGACGTATTTTTACTCAAAATCGTCCCGGGGCTCAACCCCAATATCTTCAAGCACTTACTCGAGATGGGGATTAAAGGTCTCGTTATTGAAGCTTTTGGAATCGGGGGAATTCAGCAACTTCACCGCGATCTCATTCCTGGACTCGAGATCTGTATTCAAGCCGAAGTCCCCGTCGTCGTCACCTCTCAATGTCTCTATGAGCACTCCGATTTTAGCCTCTATGCGACCGGCCGTAAGCTGCTCAAAAAAGGCGTCATCGAAGCCTTCGATATGACGAGCGAAGCTGCCGTAACTAAACTGATGTGGGCTTTGGCGCAAAATCAAGGAATTGAAGGCTGCCGCAGACTCTTCGCTCAAGATTTAGTCGGCGAAATTCATCTTCGCCACCAAGAACGGATGTGAGTTGATGGCCGCATTTCCTTTTGAACAGCTACTCGCCCATATCCCCGCTCATTTTTTAGAACTCGCCCAAAAGCTGACTTCACAGGGCTTCCATTGCGCCTTTGTCGGCGGCGCAATTCGTGACCTCATTTTGGGCCGCCCTGTCAGCGACTTCGATCTTGCGACCTCCGCCCGCCCCGAAGAGCTTAAAGCGCTCTTCCATCGAGATTATTCCATTGTGGACACCGGCATCGAACACGGCACCATTACGGTCGTTTTTCCTGCCCAGTTGACTCCGCGCAATCTTGAAATCACAAGCTATCGTAAAGACATCGAACTGCGTTCGGGCGATCACCGTCACCCCGCCCGCGTCGAATTCGGTCAAAGCCTCGAAGATGATCTCGCGCGCCGAGACTTCACGATCAACGCGCTCGCCCTCTGCCTCGACGGAAAGCTGATCGATCTGTACGGTGGCTTGAAAGACCTTGAGGCTCAAAAAATTCGTTGCGTCGGCACCCCCGAAAAGCGCTTCGATGAAGATGCCCTCCGAATGCTGCGCGCTTTACGCTTTGCGAGTATTTTGAACTTTTCGCTCGATGAAGAAATTGATGCCGCCCTTCGCAAAATGGATCCTTTGCTGGATTATTTATCCGTCGAGCGCATCGAAAAAGAATGTGAAAAATTCTGTTTGGGCGAGAGCGCTCCGAAACTCTTTTGGGCTTATCCCAATGTGTGGAAACACGTTTTCAAAGCTTTGCCCGAGTGGGTCTTTTCGGAAAATCTCTTTGCGACTTCAAAACCGCAGCCGTCTACGCAAAAAACGCAGCCATCGACGCAACAGACTACTTTTGCGCCGCAACTTCCTGTTCTTACGCAGCACCATGCAGAGACTTTCTCTCAGTTCAAAGAGTCTCTCTCAACCCTTTGGCCTCAGCTTCCTTACGCGTTCGAGGAGCGCTTTACCTTACTCTTTTATCTCTCAATGCTAAACGGGTTAAACCTCAGCGCCTTTCCTACCAATTTAAGCGATACGCTCCTTGCGCTACACGCATCAAAGCAAAGAGTCACGATCTGTTCAACAATCGCTGAAGCCATGCTGGCTCATCTTCCAACCCAAGCACCTGAGATCAAAACTTTTGTTGCAGGCCGGCCTAATTTGGATTTTCCGCGTTACTTAGCCTTTGCCTCAAGCCTCGCTGCTTGGGATCACTTCGATCTTTTAGAACTGCCTTGGTCCGCTTCTGACGTCTTTGAAGCCCAGCGCTGCTATACCTTATGCCGAGAACGAGGTGATGCTTTCACCGTCAAAGATCTTCAGATTAGCGGTAAAGATCTCATCGCATCTGGTCTGCGCCCGTCCCCTCAAATCGGTGAAATTCTCAATCAACTGCTTCTGCTATGCTTTGAAAAACCGGAGTTAAACGAAAGAGAACAGCTCCTTGAAATCAGCAAGAAACTCGCCGAAAATAAGCCATCCGCGCAAGATTAAAACGCTGACTAAAGCCCCCCCTCTGGCCAGTCATTCAGGACTAATCCCTTGGGCTGAGCTTCCTTGGGTCGAGCCCTCTTGAGCCGAGCCCCATTGAGCTGAGCTTCCTTGTGTCGGTCACCAGTGTTTAGCGGCCAGCACAAGCCTGTCTTATTGATTCACTTCCGATTCAAGAACAAAAAGCCGCTCGAGCCATTCTTCCACACTCAAATCATCCAGAGAACGAACAAAAATATCTGAGACTTCTTTGATCCGCTCCGCTCGGCGCTCAGGTTGAATATCCAAAATTCCCACGGTCTTAAGCCCTGAGTTTTTCGCACCTTGAAGGGCAAAATGAGCATCATCGAAAAGCACCATCTGCTTAGTATCAACCTGATAAAACTCAGACGCAGTCTGCCAAAAGAGCGTATCTCCTTTGTTCGCGTCAACTCGATCATTGCTCAAAATCGTATCGAAGAAAGGCAGAATACCACAGCGACTCAAGCAAGTTTTTGCGAGCTCATAATCCGTCGAAGTCGCCACGCTCATAGAATACCCCGCATCGCGCAGGCCTTGACACAAATTCAAAATTCCAGGTTTAAGCTCTACTTTCTCTCGATAGAAGATCAGCATATCATTCGTGATTGTCCGATACACATCCTCAGGACTGACCTTTGCAGCTAGAATTTCACTGACATAAGCGCTCACTTCAGGCAAGCTCATCCTCGGAAAAAGCGAAACGTCAAAGTTCGGATAACTCCTTAAGTCATAGTGCGCGATCAAGCGCTCATCGAAACGATTCCACTCCCCCATGCTGTCACAAAGCGTCCCGTCCATATCAAAAAGCAAAACCATCTTCTGACGGCTATTGTCTTGGTCGCGATGGAACATCCCAGAAGAATTGGGGCTTTGATTGACCACATTATTTTGTTCTGGATGCGTCACTTTTGGATTCATGCTCGGCCCTACTTTCTGCTCTATCAATGTCGTCTTATCGTCGATTATCGCACGCCGCTCTTTTTCTGGCAAAGATGCCCTAAGCGCTTAGCTAAAGTCTGCTTCAAAATTTTTCAATAGCCGATCAGTTCTTAAAAAGCGGATCAGCGCTTCATTTTCTAAAGCACATCGACGCTGAATCTTTCTAATCATGTGACCATATGTTGCAAAGCGCTGACA
>JAEWGS010000084.1 GCA_023388205.1 Bacillota bacterium | reverse complement strand
ATCCACATGCATCTTGGCGCGAATGGATTTCACATTGAGAATGATCTCGGTCATATCCTCGATCACGCCGTCCACTGTTGAAAATTCATGAAAAACATTCTCGATGCGTAGCGATGTGATCGCAGCGCCCTCCAAAGAAGAGAGCAACACACGGCGCAATGAGTTTCCAAGCGTCAGGCCGTAGCCACGCTGCAAAGGTTCCACCACGAACTTACCATGAGACTTGTCTTCTGAGAGTTCCAAAACCTCGATATCCGGCTTATTCATTTCCAACATAACTATTCCTCCCGGATGTGTCTCACACATCATTCGATTCAGCCGTTAATAACAACCCATGTTTTCCTCATACCTGCCACCAAAGGTGTCGGCCAGAAAACATTTATGGAACGGCTTAACCTCTCCGCTTCTTGGGGGGACGGCAGCCGTTATGCGGAATCGGTGTCACGTCACGAATGAGCGTAACCTCGAGACCCACATTGCCCAAGGCACGAATCGCAGTTTCGCGACCAGGACCGGGACCTTTGACGAAAACCTCAACAGATTTCAACTTGTATTCCTTCACCGCGGCTTCAGCAGCAGCTTCGCTCGCCATCTGAGCGGCAAAGGGCGTTCCCTTACGCGAACCCTTCATGCCCTGGCGGCCGGCCGAGGACTGAGTAATCGCGTTACCTTCCATATCTGTAACCGTGACAATCGTGTTGTTGAAGGTCGAATGAATATGCACTTGACCGCGCTCAACATTCTTGCGCTCACGACGACGGGTACGAGTAGTTCTCTTTTTAGCAACTTTCGCCATGATTTAGACCTCCTTATTTCTTCTTCCCAGCGATGGTGCGCTTCGGACCTTTGCGTGTGCGCGCATTGGTTTTCGTGCGCTGACCACGGACAGGCAAGCCCGTGCGATGACGACGGCCACGATAGCAGCCGATGTCGCTCAAGCGCTTAATGTTCATCGCAACTTCACGACGCAAGTCACCTTCGACTTTGTAATTGTTTTCAAGCTCATCACGAATCTTTGACAATTGATCGTCCGTCAAATCCTTCGTGCGCGTATTCGGATCAATCCCGCAGGTGTCCAAAATCTTATTCGAAAGCGTACGACCGATACCATAGATATACGTCATCGCAATCTCGATGCGCTTCTCGTTTGGCAGGTCTACTCCTGAAATACGAGCCATAGTTTCCTCCGTATATTTTGGCTTACATAGCTTCAACTAAGAATCCCGCAAGAATTCTCAGCCCGCCTCCGCAGTTGGAGACTTATATATCGACACGCTAATGGAAAGATGCGTCTCGCCAAAAGCATGATTAAAAACAAGACAAAAAGCCCGGCAAGCGGACTTTTACATCAAGGCATGAACAACTTGCTCATTAGCCTTGTCTTTGTTTGTGTTTCGGATCGCTGCAGATAATCATCACACGACCCTTACGGCGGATGACCTTGCATTTTTCACACATGGGCTTCACAGAAGCACGAACCTTCATCTGTATATACCTCCTTAGCATCTTCGCCGTCGTAGATCCCAGGTGAACACACTTGGGTCTGCACATGAGCGCTATCGCTGAATTTATTCAGTTACTTATCTCAAAACATGCGTCGTAATATTTTATCAGTATTACTACATTTTTCAAGCGTTTTTAACTGATTTTGTCCGCAAATCTAGAAAATAAGAAGATTTGTCGAAATGATCGATAGAACCTCGGCAACACTGCAACACCGACTTCGCGATTTTGACAGGGCTTATTTCGCGCGCCAGGTGATGCGGCCTCTCGTCAAATCGTAAGGCGACAGTTCCATCGTCACACGATCCCCTTGAAGAATCTTGATATAGTTCTGACGCAAGCGGCCTGAAATATGAGCCAAAACCAAATGGCCATTGGCCAGACGTACCTTAAAATTAGCGTTCGGCAAAGCCTCTTCGACAACGCCCTCAACTTCAATCACATCAGCTTTTGACATGAAACACCTTCCTATTAAAGCGAAGAATGAATATAAATTTGATCATTCCATCATGCCTGTTGCACCAGATAGGCACAAAAACGCAATTTAGAATTAGATATCGATTATGAAGCCAAATGCTCAAAGCGTCAAGAAGAAACACAGCCAAATACAACGTTCGCTCGTATCGATCAACTTGTGGCGACAGTGCGGGGGAAGATACAAAAGCTGCCCAGGCACTAAATTCAAACGGCCGAGCCCCTCGACCTCCAAAACAGCGCGCCCTGCCACTAGGCAGACCCACTCCGCTTCATCCTGATCGTAAACGCTGCCCGACTGACCGCAGGAATTGATCTGTTCGATGCGAAAACGCTTTGCAGGTCCAGTCTGAATGAGCTGAACGACTTCCTCTAGGGGCGAAAAGTGAGCCTGCTTCGATAGGTCCAAAAGATAGGCTTGTTTTGCGAATTCTTGATGGTCAGACTCAAAACAGTCCTGTTGCTGCTTTGCTTTCATCTCCACAATGCGCCTCCTTGGCCCTCGCTTCAAACCATTCAAGACAACGATCCGTCAAATCTTTCTCATCACGCCGCAAAACATCTCGAAGCCGCTTTGCTTGCGTCCTCAATTTCTTCTTGACCCCGCGTGCGTACTGAGACCAAAGCAGCTCTGCTTTGCCCTCGAAATAAAACGCATATAAAAGCCCCTCAGAATCGAGCGGTCCCAGCTGTTTTTTCTGAAGCGCCTTTTGCCAAAGTAAAAGGCCTTCTCGCTGTTCTAAAGAGAGCAACGGCTCGGGTAAAACGAAAAGATGTTTTGGATTTTTGCGTTGAAGCTTAAGGCCGAGCTTAAAAACAAGCTCATCGATCTGGCGCGCTTTCTGATTCGCTTTTCCAGAATTTCGACCGCCAACTCTTTTGACATGGGAAGCGTAAGGCCAAAGCGCATATAGCTGCCCAGCCTGTTCAAAAACGAAATAAATACGTCCAGCCGCACTCCCCTGAAGATCGATGCAAAAGCAAGGACATAAAAGCACGTCAGGCTGCTTCATCGCCGACGAGCCGAGCTGCTTCAAAGCCGACGCCTCAAGGCGAGCGAGACTACAAATGCGCTGACGCTTGGCCCGCCGGCTTCGCTGCCAAAAAGTCTGGCTTTGATCCTTCGCCTCATCCATCATCTTCATGCGATAAACGGAGGCGCCAAAAATGGATAGCGTTCACGATACGCTTCAATTTCCGAAGCCGTCATCGTTAAAATGCTCGGCCCCTGTTCGGTGATCAGCACCGTATTTTCATAGTGCGCCGAATATTGGCCGTCTGCCATATCACAGCCCCAGCCATCTTCTTGGAGAACAATTTGACGTGAGCCCAAAGCAATCATCGGCTCGATGCAAAAGACCATACCTTCGGCGAGTCTGGGCCCATGGCCCGCTTTGCCGTAATTGGGCACATCGGGCGCTTCATGCATAGACGTTCCGATGCCGTGTCCACACATCTCTCGAATAACGCCGTAACCTTTTCCTTCTGCAAAATTTCCGATCGCAGAGGAGATATCGCCGACGCGCGCGCCGACTTTCGCCTGCTCAAGCCCCTGCCAAAACGAAGCTTCCGTATCTTCAATCAAGAGCTTCGCTTCTGCTGAAATCTGGCCCACCGCATAGGTTCTACAGGCGTCCGCCAAATAACCATCGAGCTCTGCGACCACATCAACCGTCACGATATCCCCTTCGTGCAAAATACAATTCGAACGGGGAATCCCATGAACAATCGTTTCATTCAGAGAAATACACGTAGCCGCTGGGTATGGAGGATCTCCATAATTGATGCAAGGACAACTTCCCCCGTGACTTCGAATGATTCTTTCACAGCGATCATTGATCTCAAGTGTCGACAGTCCCGGACGGATAAAATGTCTCATATCCTCGAAAATCTCCGCCAGGATGAGCCCTGCTTTTTGGATTTTCGCAATTTCAGAATGGCTTCTTAGATGAATTCGGCGCAGCAAATTATTTCACCTCTTCAATGATACGAATCAAGGCGCTTTGCGTCTGTTCTAAGCTACCAGAATTGTCCAGCGTCTTCACCAGACCGCGCTCTGTGTAAAAGTCAATCAATGGCTTCGTATTCTTTTCAAAAGTTTCCAAACGAACTTTGACGGTTTCCTCTCGATCATCGCTTCTTTGGATAATCTCGGTGCCACAAAGGTCGCAACGGTTTCCGGATTTCGGAGGTTTCACAATCACGTGATAGGAGGCCCCACAATTGGGACAGACACGACGACCCGCCACACGGCGCACAATTTCCTCCGAGTCCAAATCGACGCGCAAGACCAAGTCCAAATTTAAGTTGAGCTTTTCTAAAAGTTGATCCAAGCTCTCTGCCTGCGCCAGATTTCTCGGGAAACCATCCAACATAAAGCCCGCCTTACAATCCGGCTGATTCAAGCGATCTTCGATCATGGAAATGGTCACTTCATCAGGAACAAGCGCGCCCTGATCAATATAGGACTTTGCCAAGACACCTAAATCTGTTCCTTCGGCAATATTCTTGCGGAAAAGATCCCCCGTCGAAACGTGCGTCAGCGGTAGCATCTTTTGAAGTAATTCAGCCACGGTTCCTTTGCCTGCACCTGGAGCGCCCAACAAAATAAGATTCATATTGATACCTCTTATGATCTTTTTATGATCCTTGAATCATTTCTCTGTCATTAAAAGCGTCCTGGCTTTGGCCACTGCGCTTCAAACATTCAGAGAAGTCTTGTCAACTCCTAATGATTATAACAATCTGAGCGTCTCCTGCTCACCTGATATCGCCGGTCCAAGAATGTGATAGCGCATCTAAAAGAGGACTAAGCCCAAAGACGGAAATAAAAAGAGGTGACTCATCAAGTCACCTCTCATTGATCTGATTATTTTGGATTCGAATTGCTTTGAACAAGCGAGCACTGTGCCACTTATGATCAGCGATTCAAGAACCCTTTGTAATGACGCATCATCAACTGAGATTCCAACTGATTCACGAGGTCGAGACAGACACCGACCACGATGATGATCGCCGTACCGCCAAACCAAAGTCCGTGACTGTGCGTCAAGGCACCCATGATCCCCGGCAAAATTGTGACGAGGCTCAAGAAAATACCATCCACCCAGCACAAACGATGCGATGTCTTGGCGATATATTCAGAAGTCGGACGTCCCGGACGAAGCCCAGGCACAAAGCCGCCGTTCTTCTGCAAGTTCGCTGCAATCTCATGCGGATTGTACTGAATCGCCGCGTAGAAGAAGGTGAACGAAATAATCAGCACCACCTCGATGAGGTAGTAGATCGGGTTGCTTGAAATATCTCGGAACCAGCGCACCACTGGTGAATCAGAATTGATGAAGAAGAAGGTCATGATCAGCGAAGGAATCTGAATGATCGCCATCGCAAAGATAACCGGCATCACCGAAGACTGATTGACTCGGATCGGAATGTAAGACGTTTGCCCGCCATATTGCTTGCGGCCTTTAACACGTTTCGCGTACTGAACCGGTATACGGCGTTCGGACTGGTGAACGAAAACCACGAAGGTCAAAACCGCCAAGGCACCGAGCACCAAAATAACACCGAGAATCAAGGCCAAGAAGAAATTCGACTGGGTCTGCCAAATATCGAAGTAAGCACGATAGGACAGAATCATTCTGGGAATTCTTGAAATGATACCCGAGAAGATCAAAATCGAAATACCATTGCCCACGCCATTGAAGTTGATCGCTTCACCGATCCACATCACGACAGCCGTTCCCGCTGTAAAAGAAGCGATCACGACCAAGCCAGAAAGGAAGGTCGAATGTGAATCAATCGCGGAATGCCTCGTGGCCATCCAAAAGAAGAAAGCCTGCATCAAGCCCAAGATCACCGTCACAATACGAACAATCTGCTGGATTTTCTTACGGCCCGTTTCGCCTTCTTTTTGGAGGCGTTCCAGAGCCGGAATCGCAACGGTCAGAAGCTGGATGATAATCGAAGCGTTAATGTAAGGCTGGATGCCCATCGCGAAGAGCGACACTGAAGACAGCGCGCCCCCCGAGATGATGTCCATCATATTTCCTAAAGAGCCAAAACGGTTCAGCAGGTTCGTGAAAGCCACACGGTCGATAAAAGGAACCGGAATGGATGCCCCTATACGGAAGCACACGATCATAAAAATCGTAAAAATCAAACGCTTCCGTAGCTCGGGATTATGCCAAGAATTGACCAAAGTCGTCTTGACGTTTGCCATTTCACACCTCCTTGACCGTGCCTCCGGCCTTCTCGATCGCTTCCTTCGCTGAAGCCGTGAAGCCATAGGCCTCAACCGTCAATTTGCGGGTCAATTCACCCGAGCCGAGAATCTTTAAGCCATCAACGGACTTACGGAATTTCAAGATGCCCTTTTCTTTGACGGTCTGGAGATTGACGATCTCTCCATCTTCAAAACGGTTGAGCTGATCAAGGTTGAGCTCCACAAGTTCAGGAGCGAATTCTTTGTTATTAAAGCCACGCTTAGGGACTTGGCGGAACAAAGGCGTCTGACCACCTTCGAAGCCCCAGCGGACACCGCCGCCGGAACGAGCCTTCTGACCCTTGTGACCACGGCCACCCGTCTTGCCGTTGCCTGAACCAGGACCACGGCCTTTGCGATAGTTAGGACGAGCAGAACCCGCATTCGGTTTCAGTTCATTTAACTTCATGGGCGCCTCCTTATGCCTCTTCAACTTTGACGAGATAGGAGACCTTCGCGATCATGCCACGAATGGCGGGCGTGTCTTCTAAAACGTTCACGCTGTTAATCTTATGAAGCCCGAGCGCCTGCAGCGTACGAAGCGGCTTCTCACGAAGACCATTCTTGCTGCGCACCAAGGTAATTTTTAATTTCGCCATGATGAGCCCCCTTACTTCAATTCATCCACAGACTTGCCACGAATCGCCGCAACTTCTTCGGGAGAACGCAGATTGCTCAGCGCTTCCATCGTCGCGTTGACCACGTTGTTCGGCGTTCTGGAGCCCAGAACCTTCGTACGCACGTCTTTGACGCCGCAGAGTTCGAGCACCGAACGCACCGCACCACCGGCGATGACACCCGTACCAGTTGGAGCGGGTTTCAAAAGCACGCGGCCTGCGCCGTAATCACCCACATATTCGTGGTGAATCGTCGTGCCATTCAAAGGAACACGAATGAGATTTTTCTTCGCAGCTTCGATGCCTTTGCGGATCGCGTCGGGAATTTCGGCCGCTTTGCCGAGGCCCTTACCCACAACGCCGTTACGATCGCCGACGACCACCAAAGCCGTAAAACGGAAGTTACGACCACCTTTGACCGTCTTGCTGACGCGCCCAATATGGATGACCTTCTCTTCCAGTTCGAGCTGTTTCGGATCAATGAAATTCTGTTGCATTTATTCCTCCTCGCTTAGAACTGCAGGCCGCCTTCGCGCGCCGCCTCTGCCAATGCTTTAACACGTCCGTGATAGAGATAGCCGCCGCGATCAAAGACGCAGGTCGTAATCCCTTCCTTCGCCGCGCGCTCAGCGATCAACTGACCGACCGCTTTAGCTGCCTCGACGTTGGAACCGTTTGTCAACTTACTCTTGAGTTCTTTATCCAAAGAACCCGCAGCGCAGAGGGTCTGACCCGCCACGTCATCGATCATCTGGCAGTAAATCTGCTTGTTGCTACGGAAGACACAGAGACGAGGTCTCTCCGCCGTACCGCTCACCTTGCGGCGAACACGGGCGTGAATGCGCTTTCTGACTTCATTTCTTGATTGCTTGTTAATCATGATTCACACCTCTTACCCTTACTTAGAGCTCGTCTTGCCTTCCTTCAGATGCAAGACCTCATCCGCGTAACGCACGCCGTGACCATGATAGGGATCGGGCTTACGTAAGGCGCGCAGCTGAGCGGCGGTTTCGCCGACGAGCTGTTTGTCCGCACCCTTGACGAGAATTTTGGTTGCAGCTGGAGTCTCAAGCGTAATGCCCTTGGGTTCTTCGAATTCAATCGGATGCGAATAGCCCAAGTTGATGATCAACTTGTTGCCCTGCTTCTGAGCACGATAACCGGTACCGTTAATTTCGAGCGCTTTTTCATAGCCACTCTTCACACCGACGATCATGTTGTTGATGAGAGAACGCGTCAAGCCATGCAAAGCACGGTTTTCTTTCTCATCGTTACTACGCGAGCAAATGACTTCACCGTTTTCGATCTTAACTTCGATCGCGGGATGCACATTCAACTCAAGCTTCTGTTTGCCATCGGACACCTCGACGTGCTGGCCCTTGATGTCGACCTTCACGCCCTCAGGAATCACGATCGGCTTTCTGCCAATTCGGCTCATGAGTTTTCCTCCTAATGCTCTTAAGATTTCGGTTCTCGAAAGAGAACCCTTTCAGAGTTTCTTACCACACAAAAGCGAGCACTTCGCCGCCAAGGTTCTTGGCGCGTGCTTCTTTATCCGTCATCACGCCCTGACTGGTCGTGACGATCGCGATACCAAGGCCGCCCAACACTTGCGGCAGCTCTTTGGCAGAGCTATACACGCGAAGGCCAGAACGCGAAATGCGCTTCAAACCGGAAATAACCGGCTTTTTGCCTTGATACTTGAGGCTGATACGAAGCGTCTTCGCGACACCTTCCTGTACCTCTTCATACTGATTGATGTAACCCTCATTAACGAGGATATCTGCAATCGCCTTTTTGAGGGTCGAAGCCGGGACGTCCACGGCGTCGTGACCCGCACGGGAGGCGTTGCGGATTCTGGTCAACATATCGGCAACGGGATCTGTAAGTTGCATCTTCTTTTCCTCCTTAATTGGGTATTACCAGCTCGACTTCTTCACGCCGGGGATTTCACCCTTGTACGCGAGTTCGCGGAAGCACACACGGCAGACGCCATATTTACGAAGATAAGCGTGAGGACGTCCGCAGAGCTTGCAGCGGTTAACCTGGCGCGTACTGAACTTGGGTTCTTTTTGCGCTTTGAGAATCTGTGATTTCTTCGCCATTTTAATCTCCTTGTTAACGTGCGAACGGCATGCCGAGCTCTTTGAGTAGCTCGCGACCTTCTTCGTCTGTCTTGGCCGTCGTGACGATGATGATATCCAT
>JAEWGS010000051.1 GCA_023388205.1 Bacillota bacterium | reverse complement strand
TGTGAATGCAGCTCAGGCTTTTGGCTTTGCGCGGGGATTTTGGCTGGCGGCAAAGGGCAACGCATGGGGGCAGCTTGCCCTAAACAATTGCTTGAGCTTCAGGGACGGCCGCTTTACGCTCATTCCGTAGAACGCTTCTTGCGTGCAAGGATGCATCATATTTTGATCGCGGCGAATGAAGACATGGCCGAGCAGATGCAGACTTACTTTTCAGCTCATTTATCCCAGGACGATCTGCGGCGAATCAGTTATGTCAATCCGGGGGGAACGCGAGGCGAAACTTTGAAGCACCTTTATCTTGAGGCAGAGCAGCAACGAAAAGAGAAGGGAGATAAGGCCAAACATGCCTTGCTCTTATCTCATGATGCTGCGAGACCGATCTTTTCAGAAGCGGCACTTTGGCGGCTCATCGAAGGCGCTCAAAAGGACAAAAGAGCGGCTTATTCCTTGGTGACGCCCATGGATGACACGGTCTTGAGGCGGCCTTCGGAGGATCGCTTGGATGTTGCGCAGATGGAAGATAGAGAACGATTGCTCCGCGTGCAAACCCCGCAATGTTCGACAGTCGAGCGTTATTTTGAATTGCTCCAAGATTGGGAAAAGCGTTTCACCCATTTGCCCTCAGAGCTGTGCGAATTGTTTTTAGCCTGTGAGGCGCCGCTCAAGGCCATCTGGGGCGATACGGAAAATATCAAAGTGACGCGGCCGGGGGACTTGCTCTTAGCGGAGGCTTTGCTAAAACTGATCTGACTTATTTCTGAGAACAACAAAAAATGAGGCCTTTGGCCTCATTTTTTTTTGTTGCAATACTTCAGAGCTTTAATTTCTCTTCAATTTGGCGAAACTATCTTTAAGTCCGACCGAGCGATTGAAGACGAGATGATCTTCGCGGCTGTGGCGACAATCGGCCGTGAAATAGCCCATGCGCAGGAATTGGTAAGCCTCGCCGGGCTTAGCTTGCTTAAGAGAGGCTTCTACTTTGGCATGATCACAAAGCGCTAAGGAGTCTTCTGCGATGACGGCCTCATAATTTTCTGCGGCATCTGGATCTTCGACGGTAAAGAGTGGATTATAAAGTCTTACCTCAGCGTCGATCGCAGTTTTTTGATCGACAAAGTGAATGGTCGATTTGATTTTGCGCCCATCCGGGGTGTTCCCGCCGGCAGTTTCGGGATCATACTCGGCGTAGACTTTGATCACACGACCGTTTTCATCTTTTTCGCAGCCCGTACAGCGGACGACGTAAGCGTGCTTGAGGCGCACCTCGTTTCCGGGGAAGAGGCGGAAATATTTTTTGAAAGGTACCTCCAAAAAGTCTTCAGCTTCAATCCAAAGATGTCTTGAGAAACTGATCTCGCGCTCGCCATCGGCTGGATTTTCGGGATTGTTTTCCGCTTTGAAAAACTCTTGCTGACCCTCAGGATAGTTGGTGATTTCGAGTTCGATCGGATCTAAAACCGCCATGACGCGTTTGGCTTTGGGGTTTAAGTCTTCACGCAGGCAGTGTTCTAAGAAAGCGTATTCAACCACGTTGGGCGTTTTGCTCACCCCAATGCGAGACAAGAAGTTGCGGATGGCATCTGGCGTGTAACCTCTGCGACGAAGACCGGAGATCGTAGGCATGCGCGGATCATCCCAACCATCGACCAAATTGTTTTCAACGAGGTGACGGAGTTTTCTTTTGCTCATGACGGTGTAGTTGATGCCAAGACGTGCAAATTCTAACTGCCGTGGCTTCGAAGGCACGGAGGTGTGCTCGATCACCCAGTTATAAAGAGGACGATGATCTTCAAATTCTAAGCTGCAAAGTGAATGCGTAATTCCTTCCATCGCATCTTCGATCGGATGCGCGAAGTCGTACATCGGGTAAATCGGCCAGGTGTTACCGGTGCGGTGGTGGCTTTGGTGTAAGACGCGATAGAGAACAGGATCCCTCATATTGATGTTGCCTGAAGCCATATCAATCTTGGCGCGAAGGACCATTTTGCCGTCTTCAATTTCACCCGCTCTCATTTTTTCAAAGAGGGCGAGACTTTCTTCAATGGGGCGGTTACGGTAGGGACTTTCGGTACCTGCCTCGGTCAAAGTGCCTCGGGTCAGGCGAATGTCTTCTGAGCTTTGTTCATCGACGTAAGCCAGTCCCTTTTGGATCAATTCTTGAGCATAGCGATACATATCGGGGAAGTAATCTGAGGCGTGATAATAACGATCCTCCCAATCAAAGCCCAACCAATGGATGTCCTCTTGGATCGAGCGTACGAATTCATCATCTTCTTTGACCGGATTCGTGTCATCCATGCGGAGGTTGCAAAGACCGTGATACTTCTCGGCTGTCGAGAAGTTGATGTTAATCGCTTTGGCATGTCCGATATGTAAGTAACCGTTGGGTTCAGGTGGGAAGCGCGTATGAATGGTTTGGCCGTAACTGCGCTCGCCAGGTTTGAGATCTTCATTAATCGCCTGGTGAATAAAGTTGACGGTTTCTCCGGATGAAGAACGATCGATATCGGTTTCGACGTCGGATGGGAGATTGTTTTTCGCTTCTTCTTTACACATAAAACTTCCTCTCGTGGCATGGCCACCATATTCTCAATGTACTTTTGTCAATAAAAATCTAGAGCGCTAGCGTGCTTCATCTAGAGTGCCAGAGTGCTTCAAATTCGCGTTTTTTGCGTGCACACCTTTTGCGTTCGCGCCCCAAATGATCTTAAAGTCCTGCGGCTTCTAATTGGGCGATCGAAGCATCCAAGCGCTTGAGGCTCTCTTCTTTACCCAATAAGACAAAGGCTTCAACCGATCCTCCGGGACTGACGGGCAAGCCGGTCAGAGCCACGCGAAGCGGCCCCATCACTTGGCCATTTTTGAGCTCTTGGCTCTTGGCAAAATCGACGAGCGCCTGGTAAACGTTATCTTTGTTGATCTCTTGAAGCCCGTCGAGCAGCGTGCGAAGTTTGACGAGGACAGGCAGGGTCGACTCAGGTGTGGTCTTCATTTTTTTGTTGAAGTAGAGGTCGTTTTCATAGGGCGACATCTCTCTTAAAAAGGTTAGCATCTCAGGTAAGTCTGTGAAGCGTGAGGTGCGACTTGACAGCACTTCATGAAGCAAGTGCATATCCTTTGGGAGTGGCTTGCCTTGAAGGGCTTTTTCATAAAACGGCATCGCGTGACGATGGAAACTTTCTTCGTCCATGGCCTGAATGTATTTTTGATTGAACCAAAGG
>JAEWGS010000111.1 GCA_023388205.1 Bacillota bacterium | reverse complement strand
GTACCAAGCATCCGAATCCTCATCTATGGGATCTTCTTGCAGCTCAAGTTCAGGCATCAACAGATGATCGATCTCCGAAATACTCGAGGTCGAAGGGCCGCGCTTACTTTTCTTGTCTTGTTTTTTCTCTGCCCTTTCATCGTGGTCCTGCTCCGCTTGAGTGTTCATCTTCATCTGATGATCAAGCAATTGCATGACCTGCGCTGAATAGGATTGACTCATCAGCTCAAGCGCACAATGTATACAGCAAAGCTCCTCTCCTGGCAGAGACACCGTTTGGCTCAGATCCACTTTGCGACCGCAACACACACAACTCACTTGCTCATGTTTTTTTGTCATATCGTCCTTTCCCATTCGCGACCACCTGCGACCATTCCGCGTACGATTAGCGATCAGCGATCAGCTATCAGCTATCAGAAAAGCTTTTCAAGCACAGCAAAGGCTTGCTCAGCTGCATCAAAGGTTTACTCATCAAAAAAGCGACCTCGCAGCAAGCCCGCAGCACTTCGCTCACGGCGCTGATTTGCTTAGGCCTTACGCTCCATAATCTGATCGACAAGCCCGTACGCCAAAGCTTCATTTGCATCAAACCAGAAATTTCGATCCGTGTCCGTCGCAATACGATCATAGGGTTGTCCCGTACGCTCAGCCAAAATTTTGTTCAGCTGCTCACGTTTTTTGAGAATTTGATTTGCTGCAATTTGGATATCACTCGCCTGACCTTGCGCTCCACCCAAAGGCTGATGAATCATCACCTCTGAATTGGGCAGGGCAAAGCGCTTGCCTTTGGCACCACCAGCGAGCAAAACCGCGGCCATGCTAGCAGCCATACCACAGCAAATGGTCTGCACGTCCGGCTTGATATATTGCATCGTATCGTAGATCATCAAACCGCTATCCACCTCACCGCCGGGGCTGTTGATGTAAAACTGAATGTCCTTTTCTGGATCTTCATATTCCAAAAACAAAAGCTGTCCCAAGATGACACTCGCCGAAGCCGCATTCACTTCTTCACTCAAAATAATAATGCGCTCTTTAAGCAGGCGAGAAAAAATATCATAAGAGCGTTCGCCGCGATTGGTTTGTTCAATAACCATCGGCACCAATGCCGCACGCGTCGGAATATCCGCGCGAGACCACAAGGTCGCATAAGGATCAACAGACTTAAATTGAGACATAAAAAACCTCCCTGTATTTAACGACAAAGAAAGTCAAAGACTAAACCTTTGATACTTTATCACGTTTTCGCCCAAAATGGCGCACATCTAACACACGTTTACGAAGCCTTCACGAAATCAATCAAAAAAGGCGATCTCATCTCTGGACAAAATGAAAGCGCCTTTTGAATATAGACCTTATGAAAAGCTATGCCTGAGGGGAAAATCCTCCACGAACCGTCAAGCTCTTGGAGATGCAAACCACATTACTCTTTGTGGCAATCGCAATCGCAATTTTCGGGGTTGTGATCAGGAGTTTCTTCGCAAGCACAGTGCTCATGTTCGTGTGCATGTTCGTGCTCATGCCCATGCTCGCAACCGCAGTCGCAGGCCTCCCCGTCTTCGTGGTGATGGTGATGCGGGTGATTTGCATGCATTTGTTCTAAGAAGAATTTCACGCGCGCTTCATTTTTCTCACGACGCTCCTTTTGAACCGTCTCGATCTCCTCATCGTAATGACGAATTTTGTCACCCTTGACTTCAGTGATCTTAACTTGCTTAAAGAGCTCTTCTTCCGCTTTCGCATCTCTCAAAAGTGCCAAATAAGACTTACCAAAACTTTGAATTGCCTCACGGGCTTGATCCTCAGTCACATGGTGCATCTGTGCAAATTCTTTCACATTTTTCTCGAGATCTTCATCCGTCACTTCAAGTTCAAGATCCTTCGAAAGCTGGTGTAAAATCGCACGATATTTCGCAAGCATTTCGCCCTGGGCTCGACAGCTCGCAACAACATTTTCTTGGCCACCCATGAAATACTGGAAGAACTGCGCCGGCTCAATGCCGTATTGTTTCGCACGACGTTCTTCGTTGCGATAAAGCTCACGCGCTTCGCTCAAGCCCATGGCCTCTGGAATATCTGCCTCTACAGATTCAAGCAAGGCGTCACGTGCAGCCTGCTCAAATTTCTTCTGATACTCGTCTTGTAAACGTTTCAAAACCGTCTCGCTCAAAGACTTCTTAAATTCATCGAGGGTATCAAACTCGCTGACATCCATCGCAAAATCGTCGTCAAGCTCAGGCAAACGTTCTGACTTCAACTCGCGGATAGTCACGGTGAAAACAGCGTCCTTGCCTTTGAGTTCTTCGTGATAATCTTCAGGGAAAGTCACCTGAATATCAAAGGTCTCTCCGACCTTATGACCGATCACTTGCTCTTCAAAGCCCGGAATGAACTGGCCTGAACCTAAAACGAGCTGGTGTTTCTCACCCTTGCCACCATCGAAAGGTACGCCATCGATTTTTCCTTCAAAGTCGATGACTGCGGTGTCTCCCTGGCATGCCGCATAGTCCTCATCATGGCTTTCCATGCGGGCTGTATTTTTCTGAAGTTTCTTTAACTCCTCTTCGACGCCCTCTTGGACTCTGGGATTTTTCTCATCGAGCGTCACCTTTTGCACTTTGAGCGTCGAAAGCTTCGGCAATTTCAAATCCGGATACAGAATCAGTTCCAAGGTCAGCTCTGCGCCCTGATCAAGGCCAATCTTATCCACCTGGCTGTCTGCGATCTCGTAAAAATCACGTTCTTCCATCAAACGCTTCGAAATCTCATCGTTCATTGCATGCTTCAAGGCGTCATCATAAAGAACGCCCTCACCGTACATGCGAAGCGCCATATTCATCGGGGCACGCCCCTTGCGAAAGCCAGGAACATTAAAACGTTTTTTATTGTCCTGATAGGCTTTCGTCATCAGTGATTTAAATTCGTCGACATCGAAGCTAATCTTCGCTTGTCCTTTTGCATTTTCTGTTTTTTGGAAATCAAACAGCATTTCCATGCCTCCCGTATCTGTGTAAAGCACAAAATATTTCCTGAATTTTACATCTGACAAGCCCAAAAGTAAAGCGAACAAAAGGTTTAGCGCTGCTTAGACACAGTTCATATACACTGGCCGAGAACAGTCTTGACCAGCATCCCTCCAGCGGCTAAACGGCGCTTGCCCTCGCCTCTACACCTTAGGATCTAGTTGCACACCAGCTTCTAAAAGCGTTTTCTAAAAGAAAGAACAAAAAGAAAGGCACTCCCCTCGAGAAGTGCCTTGCGCGCCCTGCAGAGCTCGAATCCACAACCTTCTGATCCGTAGTCAGACGCTCTATCCAGTTGAGCTAAGGGCGCATTGATATGCTGTTGTTTCGACAACTTAATCAAGTATAATCGCTTTCTTAACAATGTCAAGACTTCTACAAAAAAAAACGTTGGCGCGCAAAGTGCAAGTTAAAATGAAATGGATTTTCTGTACAACGTCAGGCCTTTCATTATATCCGGGTTAAGCCATAGCTGAGTGCGG
>JAEWGS010000110.1 GCA_023388205.1 Bacillota bacterium | reverse complement strand
ATAGCGAGCTGAGCGAGGCGGACTTATTTGCTGCGATGGTCCTTTTGAGTCAGCATCCTCATTTAATGGCCAAAAAAGAGCAAAGGCATGCACACAATTTGTCAGAAGAAGCGAGTTTCAAAGCCTTCTTGGAACGGAATTTATTGTGCCCCGAATGCGGAGAGAAACTGTGCAAGACGGAAATTCGCGTTAGCCCTAAAATGCAATTTTCAGCGCTCGCACACTGTTCGGCGCATGGCTCGTTCAAAGTGAAATACAATGTGTCTTCTTTTCTTTCAGATGGGGGTGCAGCTAAAAAAGAGAGCTTGCCGCCTGAAAAAGAAGCTTATTATTTACATTCGATTGCCAAAGCGGGTGCGCAAACTTTGTCCCCTTACGCTTTGAAGGGCGAAGCGAGAGCGAAAGCAGCGCAGCTGCGTTTGAATCAGAGGAAAGAGAAGAAAAAGAGCAAAACACATCGTTTGGGCGCAGATGTAACGCCAGAAAATGGCCAAGATAAAAAATCAAGGGCGTATGTCTTTGAGGGTGTGATCAAGGTGAAAGGCCAGGGTCTTGAAAAAGACATCATAGACGAGGGGTGAAGCCTCGAGTTTTGTCTGGACGTAGCGCAGTCGCTCAGGCGACGAGGCTTTGAAAGGTCATAAAAAATTCATATTTCTAACGAGAATGAACGCTTGACGTTACCGCGGGAGCCTTTATAATTGAAAAAGACAAAGAAAGTCAAAGTCAGAAAATTTTAACGAGCCATGCTGGGTTGAGAAAGGAGTGTCGAGATGGCGAGATTAAGTGATGTGATTGAGCAACTGCTTAAGGAAATGATGAGCGAAAGCGACGGGAGCATTGAAATCAATCGAAATGAACTCGCACAACGGATTAATTGTGTTCCTTCTCAGATCACTTACGTGTTGTCGACGCGTTTTACAAATGGTCAAGGTTATTTGGTGGAAAGCCGTCGAGGTGGCGGTGGATCGATTCGGATTCGTCACTTGGTACAAGTCGATGACGGTGGTGCGTACTTAATGCATGCGATTAACGCTTTGGAGATGCAAGACGAATTGTCGCAGCATGATGCGGAGATCACGATTAATAATTGTGTGGATTATATGGCCTTTGGTCATGAGATCGCAGAAGTGATGAAGGCGGGACTTTCGGATCGTGCTTTGGCGGTGCTGCCGCCTGAAATGAGAGATGCCGTTCGTCTGGGAATTTTTAAGAATATGTTGATGAGGATTGCTTTGCGAGATTAGAGCTAAAACGCTTTTTTGAATCAGCAAAGTGTCGCTTGTGCGACCTTAAAAGAGTCGCAATGTGCGGCTCTTTTTTCATCTGAAGGCGATTGCTGATACGGATTATGGAATGAGGAAAGACTTTTCTCGCATTTTTCTCACATTTTGAAAAAGAGAGAATTTATGCGATAAGCCGGAGAGAAAATAAAGGGGGACAATATCTATGAAGTGTCAATCTTGTGGACAACACGATGCAGTGAACTATATTCGAATGGAGATTAATGGGCGTTCTTGTGAGATGTGCCTTTGCCCTGAGTGCTACGCCAAAATGCAGGCGAAGATGCAGCCTTACTTTGAATCGCAGCTGGCCAAAATTGGATCAGCTTTGGGGTCTTTTGGGCGTCTGAGTTCTTTGATGAATCGAGAGACGAATCCGCTGTGGGGATCTGGTTTGGGTCAATCTGTGGATTGGCTCGAAGCGATGCAAGAGCAGATTGAAACTTGGCTCGGGGATGGAAGCCATTTAGACCGTGCGCTGCCAGAGGATGAGGATCAGGCTTTGATGCAAAGAATCAGTGACTTGGGTTCGGCTGAGACTTTGGATCAAGAAGCTGAAGCTCAGAAGCAGCATGGGGCGCTTGAAACAGAGCAGGACAAAACAGCTGCGCAAGATGCACATGAGGCGTGCGAGGAGCATGAGGCGTGTGAGGAGGCGTATCACTTATCTGTTTTGTTGGAAGAAGAGGAATTGAAGTCTTTTTTGTCAGCGCTTGCACCGTCAGCTCGTTTGTCTTTTCTAAAAGGGCAGGCGTGCTTAGCTCAAGAACAAGGGCGGAGCGATTTGAAAGCGTGTATCGAGAAAATGATAGAAGCCTTGCAGTGACAACGATGTCTGCGTCCATCTGGTGCTGATGTGCCATTTGATGCTGAGACGCAGGGCTTAAAGTATGACCGCGCGCAGGCGGGGTGGAGGAAAAAAGATGTTGATGGATCAATTTACAAGAGAAGGCAGCCGTCTTTTGGGGCGAGCTTATGTTTTAGCTAAGGGCTACGGGCGTAAAAAGATTGGTACGGAGCACCTGCTGATGGCTTTGACTGTGGCGGACGATCCGTTGATTGATGCCTTGTTTCGAGATTATGGAGTGACCGGCGAACGTTTGGCGGATCTTATGGATGAAGTGGTTAATCGGAGATTGAATCGCCAGCTTTTCACGCAAAGTGTCACGGTTTCTTGGGATGCGGTTGCGATGAGTATTTTGCCCAAAGCGATGGAGGTGCTTGAAATTGCATATGGGATTAGACGCGTGGTGTATGAGCCTTTGCTGGGGCCGCGTTCTATTTTGATTGCTTTGACACAGCAAGATGATTCCGTGGCGATTCGCTGTTTACAAGCGCTGCATATCAATCAAATGGACGAATTGGTTCGAGAGTTTAGAGAACAGGTGGAATTAGAGCAGCGCAAAAAGCGCTTTGGCCGAGGTTTCGGCGCAGATCAAAGAAAGGGGAGAAGCATGAATCCAAATGGACGTTATGGAAATGAGATGGATCTTGAAACTGAAAAACAAGATAGTTTCTTGAAGCAATATGGTCATGATTTGACAGAACAAGCTGCGAATGATCGCTTTGACCCCACGATTGGACGTAGTGAAGAGATACAACATGTGGTGCAAGTTTTGTGCCGAAGAACGAAAAATAACCCTGTGCTCGTGGGCGAACCTGGGGTCGGTAAGACGGCGATCGCGGAGGGCTTAGCTGAAAAAATTGTGCACGGGGAGATGCCGGAGGGTCTGGAAAACAAGCGCCTGATCGCCTTGGACTTGACCGCGATGATGGCGGGTGCGAAGTACCGCGGCGACTTTGAAGAGCGTATGAAAGGGGTGCTTGACGAGGCGCAGCGTTCAGGGGATGTGATTTTGTTTATTGATGAGCTGCACATGCTGATTGGATCGAATGCGACCGGCGAAGACAGCACGATGAATGCGGCGAATATCCTTAAACCGATGTTGGCGCGCGGTGATTTGCAGGTGATCGGGGCGACGACGCTCAAGGAATACCGCAAATATATTGAAAAGGACGCGGCGCTAGAACGACGCTTCCAACCGATTACGGTGCAAGAGCCCAGCCGTGCGGATACGGTGCTGATTCTAAAAGGGCTTCGCGAAAAATACGAACAGCATCATCAGGTGAAAATTACGGATGAGGCGATAGAAGCGGCTGTTGATCTTTCAATTCGCTACATTCCAGATCGCTTCTTACCGGACAAGGCGATTGACTTGATCGATGAAGGTTCGGCAAAACTGAGGACGCGCTTGCATGTGCAGGTGCCAGAGACTTTGAAGCGCATGGAAAAGGAGCTGGAAAAAGTCGTTGAGCTCAAAGAGCAGGCCGCTGAAGCACAAGACTATAAGCGCGCTTCGGAATACAAGCGTGACGAAGCCATTTTGCGAGAAAAAGTTGAACTGCTCCAAAAAAGTTGGCGTCACGAAAATGAAGCCGATCAGCGTGTGCTGACTGAAGACGGTGTAGCCGATGTGGTCTCAAGCTGGACCGGTATTCCGGTGCGCCGCTTGACGGAAAGCGACACCGAAAAACTCAAGAAACTCGAAGCCCTTTTACATCGACGTGTGATTGGGCAAGATGAGGCTGTGTCTGCGGTATCGCGGGCGATTCGTCGTGGCCGCCTAGGGTTAAAAGACCCCAAAAGACCTCAGGGATCCTTCCTTTTCCTCGGGAGCACGGGCGTCGGGAAGACAGAGTTGGCGAAAGCTTTGGCGCAGTTGCTCTTTGATGATGAGGACGCTTTGATTCGTTTGGATATGTCTGAATATATGGAAGCGCATTCCGTGAGTAAGCTGATTGGTTCGCCTCCGGGTTATGTGGGCTATGACGAAGGTGGGCAGTTGACGGAGCGGGTGCGGCGTCGTCCCTATTCGGTCATCCTTTTTGATGAGATTGAAAAAGCGCATCCGGATATTTTTAATACCTTACTTCAGGTTTTAGATGATGGACAGCTCACGGATAGCCAAGGGCGTCGCGTCGACTTTAGAAATACGATCGTCATCATGACATCTAACATAGGGTCTCAGTACTTAACGGAGGCCAAGGGGCGCAGCATCGGTTTTGCGACGGGGACGAATCAGAGCCAAGGCGTTTTGAGCTATGAGGAAGCGAAAAAAGAGACGATGGATCTTTTGCGAAAAAGCTTCCGTGCGGAATTTTTGAATCGTATCGATGAGATGATCTACTTCCGTACTTTGACGCAAGCGGACATTGAGGCGATTGCAGATTTGATGATGCGTGATTTTGCTCGAAGAGTGCGCCAGATGAAGATGGAGCTGTTTTACAGCCAAGAGACACTGGTGAAGTTGGCTGAACAGGGATGGGACGCCAAATATGGTGCGAGACCTCTGCGCCGCCAAATTCAAAGTGCCATTGAGGATTTGTTCAGTGAGACCTTGTTGGATGGCTTAATTCAAGAGGGCGATCGGGTTTTCGTCGATGTCGATGAAACGAAGAAAACAGGATTCGTTATTCGACAGATGACTGAAGCGGATGAGAAAAGAGCGGTGCACCATGAGCTTCAAGAACGTCTGCAGGCCGCGCAAAATGCTGAAGTTGCGCAAGGTGAACTTCAGGAACGAGTGGACAGTGAAGCGGTTGAGGGCACGCGTCGTGAGGAGCGCGAGCAGGCTAAGGAGCGCGATCAAAGCCAGGAGCGCGCGGAGCAGCTTGAGGCAGATCAAAAAGCGTCGGCGCCTTTAGATTCAAAAGAAGCGAAAACAAAGACGAAAAGTTCGGCGAAAGCTAAAACTGCGACGACAGAAATAAAAGAAAACAAGAAAACGACGATCGCACGCCCTGGGAAAAAAGGTAATCCACGCAAAAAGTCTGAAGATGCAGATGCAAATCTCAGCCGACCGACAGATCCAGAAAAATTGAAGCTCCATTCATCGGAAGATATGGATGCATTAGAAAATGAAGACAACTGAGCCTTGTGCGTCCCAAAAGCAGAAAAACTCAGCATCTGACTGATGCGAAAAGTGTGTAAAGGCATGTTGCAACAGCGCTTTGGATGCGAAAGAGCACCTGGATTTAGGATCTGGGTGCTTTTATTTTGTCTTGTTCATGAATCATTTACAGGGGCGCAAAGTGCTTGCGAAATGAAGTCGATATGATAGAAGTTCGTTTAGAAAGTGAGGGCTTTGTGGTACAGCGCAGATGTCTTTATTGCGATCGAGTGTTAGAGGCGGGGCAAAGATGCACCTGCGCCGCAGCTGTGGCTGCGCAAAAAGAGCGTGAGCAAAGGCAGCAAGCCGTAGACCGTGACCGAGTGCTTCGTTCTACGGATTCAAATTCAAGGCAATCATCGACAGAGCCTCAAATGAAGAACGAAACGCATTCGAATGCTTCTCAGCAAACGAGTGACCCAAACGTGAGACGTGAGGCCGACTTTTCGGCGAGTCAGGGCAAAAGCTCTTTGACTTGGCAAGAGAAATTCAAACAGCGATTCAGCCGTGAGAAAACAAGTTCAAAAGCGGGCGCGGATACGGGCGCGCAATCAGGCGTGCAAGCGGGCGCGGATACAGCTGAGAAGGAAAAGACGGGGGCGACACAGGCAGGCCCTGCGCGAGACAGCGCCTGGCTTCAGCATATAAAAACTGTGACGCAAAATATTTTGCGCGCGATTCGAGCTTTTTTTGCACCGGGCTGGGTTTATCGCTTGATGCAAAAATTCAGGAAGCTTTATCGAACGACGCTGCTGATCTTTTTCAATCCGGAATTTTTTGTTGAAAGCCGTCAGCGAGGCAAACGCATCAACAGTTGGATTTTGTATGTGTGTTGCGCACTTGGCTCAGGACTTTTGTTTTCTAGCTGGGTGAGATATAGCTCTGTTGGCAGCGCTTTGATTTTTTCTGAACGCGGCTTGAGTCGATTGACAGGCGTGGATACAAGCTTGTTTTTTGTAAGAGGCTTTTTGGTCGCGATGACATACCTGTTCTTGCATGTTTTGGGCTTGCATTTCATCACTAAAGTGTGGCGATCTCGCGGTGAAAAGTCCGGCCTGATCGAGACGATGCATATCTTCAGTCCCGGGGTGGCTTATCTTCTAGTGGCGCAACTCGTGGCTTGTTGCTTTGTGCGCGGCAGCGGCGTGACGGCGATTTTGTTGTTGGCGTGGGGCTTTGCCGCCAAGATGGTGGTGGACATTTTGGCTTTGAAAAAACGCTATGCGCTCAAAGGTGCGCAGGTGTTCCCGATGATTTTAGGCGCTAATTTTTTCATTTTGGTTGCGTTAGGGGCTTTGATTCAATTTGTTTTGCCATCCATTCGAGGCCAAAGCGCATGGGTGGGTTCGCTTTTCTAAAAGCTTAGCCGCTTTCTATTTGCCGCTTTCTAAAAGCTTTGCCGCGAAACTGCAGCTGGATCACGGGCGAGTCAAAGATGTCACATCGTCATTACAGATAAATGCTATAGAAGATAAATGCTACAGATTTGAAATATTGCCCGCACTTGGACAGAGTATAATTTGTTTTAAGTGCGAAAGGCGGAATGCATGCAAAATCGCGAAGCAGATTTTAATCAAGAGCAGCGCGTCGAAGGCATGTCGGTGGATGAACATTCCCGTTTGCTCGAGGTGCGAGATCAGGTGACGGCGCTCGATCAGGAGCTCCTTTGCCTATTTCAGAGGCGTCAGAAGTTGATGCGCTCGGTTTACGATGCCAAAAGGGGACGAGATCTCCCTATTTATGTGCCCGAGTATGAGGCCGTTAAGTTAGCTCAGGCTGAAGCGCAAGTGAGCGATCCTTTCCTCAAAGGGCCGACAAGGGATTTTTACCGTGACTTTATGCAACTTTCTCGTGAGGCTCAATATCATCGCTCGATGAACTTGGGGAATCTGTCTTTGTCTTGGCGAGAGGCTCTGGGTGCTCAGCATGCGCATTCGCGTCAGGGCGGAGGGCTTCGAGAGCGCTTGGCGCATCTCATGATTGCTGCGGATCCTGATGCGCCGCTTGTGGCGCACCTGCGACGTCTTTTTCCCCAACTTAATTTCAGTCATCGTGTGACGTATTGGCGAATGATTGAGGCGCTCTTAGATGGGCAAGCGGATCTTGTGTGTCTTCCTTTTGATTATTTGGAATCGTCTGAAGCAGAGAGCCTCCTGGACCTGTTTTTACAAGAACGCGTATCTATTTTGTACGCGCTTCAGGCGGAAGATCGTTTGATGCTCGTCGCACCACAGGGGCGAAAAAGAGGCGACGTTCAGCAAGTCTTCGTGACACCGGCGTTGCTGCCTCGTGTTTTGCCTTTGATTTCCAGAATGCAGTGGAGCTATCAGCTGGTGGATCGTTCTGAGCGTGCGATTCAAATTTTGATGGATCAGGGTCCTTTGGCTTTGAAGTCTGCTTTGATCGCGAGTGAAGAAGAAGCTTTTATGCTTGGTTTGTCGCAACTTGAAGTGATTGAAGAACAAGCGCAGCGACCGATGAAACGTTACGCGCTCCTCGTTCGGGGACAGCAGGTGTCGACTGAGGCGACCCATCTGCGCATCCTTGTTGAATTGAAGCCTCGTCCCGGGTGGCTGGGGACCATTTTGCAATACATTTCTCACCGTGGATACAATGTGACTCATGTGGCGACGCGCTCGATGCAGCGCAGAGATCGATCCAAGCTCCAGATATCTCAGATGCAAGGGCGAGAGGGACTATGTGAGATTGAATGCGAAGTACCTTATGGTGAAGAACGTGCGGCAGATTTGCTTTATCAGTTACAAGAAGAAGAGATCAAAATTCATCTGATGGGATGGTTTCAAGAGGAGAACAACGGAGGTCAGTATGTATC
>JAEWGS010000008.1 GCA_023388205.1 Bacillota bacterium | reverse complement strand
TTTTTTGAGGCGATGGATGAGCCGGTGCTGCGTCGTTCGATTCGATTTAATCGGATGAAAATTTTAAGGGATCTAGATTTGAGTGAGAAAGATGCCGATGTGTGGATGGCGCGCTTTGCTCAAGATTTTTTCTCGCATTATGGGATTAAAGCGCAGCACGTGCCCTGGTCTCGAGATGGCTATTTTTACACCAGTGAATTGCGTTTAAGCAAGGTCCCGGAATATCGGGCCGGTCTGTTTTATATTCAAGAAGCGTCAGCCATGCTTCCAGGAGAATTGATTCAAACGCAGGCGGGCGAGTTCGGTTTAGATCTTTGTGCGGCTCCGGGCGGAAAAACCTTGCGTATGGCTGAGGGTCTTGGCGAAAAAGGTTATTTGCTTTCTAACGATATTTCGAGATCGCGTGCGCGCATTTTGCTCTATAACGTTAAGCACCTCGGTTTGAATAACACGGCCGTGATTTCTGTGGATCCAAAGACGCTTTTACCCCAGTATGCGGGTTTGTTTGATTGCATCGTACTTGATGCGCCTTGTTCGGGAGAGGGGATGATGCGTCGACACGCTGAATCAATTGAGGCGAGGCGACAATACGATGCAAGCGCATTTACACCCATTCAGCGATCCTTGCTCGAGCTCGCGGTGGCTTTGCTCAAAGAAGGCGGCCGATTGGTCTATTCAACCTGTACTTTTAATACGAGCGAAAACGAGGCGCAGATTTTAGATCTTTTACGCACACATCAAAATTTGGAACTGCTTGACGGACGAAAAATCTTAGCGAGTGCAGAGGGCATTTCGCAGGGCTTTCCCATCGATGGAGATGAACGGCTCAAAAATTGTCTTCGTATCTTTCCGAATGAGTGTGCGGGCGAGGGCCATTTTGCTGCTCTGTTGAGAAAGGGAACTTTAAGCGAGCCTCAGTCAGATCGCATCGATGAGCCCGCTCAAGTGCAGCGAGATCCTCATATGCAGTGGGGCACACAAAGCCGTCAAGATCCTCAAGCTCGTTTGGAGGACCGTTCTTTCGATCGTGACCGCCTCGACCATGACCGCCTTAACCGTGACCGCCTCAACTGTGACCGCACCGACGGTGAGCGCGCCGATCGCGCCCGTCTTTTAAACGGCAAAAAAAAGGCTAAGGCCAAAGCTCAGGCGCGTTCTGGAGGCACCGCTTTACATTTGGATTTTGCCAAGAAGGCCTTTAGCCGGTTTTTGGATGAAAATGCCCAAGCTTCGTGTCTGGACTTCATTTCCAAGATGAATGCTCAAGCGATGGATTCAGAGCTTAGACTGCAGGCGCGCCATCTTATTTTGTCGATTGTCAAAAGCGATGTGGCGCTGGATCAAAAAGGCATGCATGTGCTCAGAGAAGGCATCGTGCTCGGTGAAATTAAAGAAGGCAAAGTGACGCGATTTATCCCGGATGAACAGCTTCTAGCCGCCTTACCGCCTCGCTTATTTAAGGCAGAGTTGAGACTGGAAGAAGGGGATCCGATTTTGAATCGATACATACAAGGACAAACACTAAGCATGGATGATATTTCAGACCAATTGATCGGCGACCCTGAAGTGGAATATATCTCAGTGAGTCTGAAAGGCCACGGTTTGGGATGGCTCAAACGAGAAGATCGACGCTTGAAGAATTTGTTGGCGAAAAACCCATCGATCTCAATGTGAGCTCGATTTTTAATGCAAGCGTTCGTCAAAGCGGCCCTGATGAGCCTGCCAGTGCAGACAAGACGTGCAGACAAGAAGTGCAGATGAGAAGTGACGTCGAGAAAAGAAATACGACAATAGATAAAGAGATCACCCAAAAAAGAGATTATCGAAAAAAGAGATCATAAAAAAGGATGAGAATATTGATATGAAGCAGCTGATTTTGGCCAGCCAAAATGCACACAAAGCACAAGAGTTGGCGCGCATGTTAAATCCGCATGGCATCCAGGTGACCCTGATGAGTGACTTGGGATTTGATGAGGACATTGAAGAGACGGGGGAGACCTTCATCGACAATGCGAGATTAAAAGCAGAAGCTTTGCACAGGGCTTTTCCTGAGGCCTATGTGCTCGCGGATGACTCCGGCTTGTGTTGCGAGCCGATCGCTGGGCGACCGGGTGTTTACTCCAAACGCTACGGCGAAGGTTTGAGTGCAAAAGAAACCTTTGAGAAGCTTTGGGCAGAGCTCCGTGAAGCTTGCCCGGATGAAAGTCAGTGGCGTGCGCGCTTTGTCTGTGCGCTTTGCTTGATTGATTCAAAGGGCGCGATCCGAATGTTTGAAGATCACTTCGATGGACGGATCATTCCAGAAATTCGCGGTGAAGGGGGCTTCGGTTACGATCCGATTTTCTTTCAAGATGATGTGAAGCAGACGGCGGCTGAGCTCAGCGACGAGGAAAAAGACCGACGGTCCCATCGCGGCAAAGCGCTGAGGGGGCTTCTTTGTTATCTGGCGGGCTGTGCTAAACTGGAGGGCTGAATGATAGGGGGCGAGCTGCTTTTGCAAGGAGATACCCCATTGGAGGTTAAGCATGTTTTTGTGGTTCTCTTTAGAATCGCTTAAGTTTTACAAAATGAGAAACGAGGGGTTGGTGCGCGCTTTTTTCCTCTTCTTGCTTGCGCTCAATTTTCTTCCGCTTTTACTCCCCGCCGAAGCGCGAGATTTTACGCCGCTCATGATTCGAGCTCAACTGGTGATCCAATCAAAGGGCGTTTATCAGCCGAACCTTTTGGAAGCTTTGACGCCGGGCAATTGGACCTGGATCGGTCTGAATGTTTTACTCTATTTCTTCAATGTTTTGAGCCTTTTAGCTTTTGTGAGCTGTATTGCTGCGGAGGGCCGAGGAGAAAAAGCCATTTCTGCATTTGGCCTCTATGTGAAACATTTCGGGAGTATTTTGTTTTTTGCCCTGCTGATGGTTCTTTTGACCTTCTTCTCTCTGCCTGTTTTGTTCATTCCTCTTGCGCTTTTTGTGACGCGTTTTGCCTTTGCACCGATTTTGCATCTTGAGTCGCGTTGTCGTTTCAAAGAAAGTTTTCGGGCTTCTTCTCGCTTTTTGCAAGGGGCTAAAGGGCAGTGCTTTTTATCGACGGCGATCGTGATCTTTTTGGTCAATGGACTTCGGCAGCTTTTACAAGTGATCGTTCCGATGAGCTTGCTTTCTTATGATTTGATTTCAGGCTTGATCAACGCCTTTTTGATTTTGATTTTAGGGCGGCTTTGGGCCTTGCATTATTTGTATTACACTCGCTTTTTCCCGCTGATGCGCTTTTCTGCGACCCTTCGTGATCCGAGATTGATGTTGCATCAAATGGAACAGGGGCAGCGTGTTCAGTTGGATGAGCATTGGAAAGAGGAACAGAGGCTTTTTAAGGAGCGATTAAAAGAGCATTTCCCTGATCTTTATGAGACGATGCTCAAACGCCAAGAAGAGCTAGATCAGACCAGAGAGGCCTTGATGCGTGAGGGTCGAGAGAATGCGAAGCTTGAAGCTTTTCAAGAGGATGCATTGGACGAAAGTGGAGATGCTGCGACAAGCGAAACAAACGATCCGGTGAAGAGAAAAGAACACGGTGAAAAAAACGACGAGCCCAAAGATGTGTCTGAGCCGTCGGATGAGTCAGAAAATTGACGTAAAAACTGAAACATAAATAGAAGATTTTGGCGCAAATGTGTCTCAAAATAGGGTTGAGGCAAAGCGCATGATGTACTTGGACGAGGAGAAAAGATGGTCGATTTACACGAGCTTCGGATAAAGACAGAAAAATATGAAACACCGCTCGAAGAACTCAAGGGGGCTTTGCATATTGCGGCCACAAGAGATCGAATTTCCGAGTTGGAACAGCGCACGCAGGAACCTGATTTTTGGAATGAGCCCGAAAAGGCGCAGGCTTTACAGCGAGAGCTCACGCATGCGACGAAAAAACTCGAGCGCTTTGAGCAGCTTCAGGCGCAGCAGAGTGATTTGCTCATGATGATCGAGCTGGCGCAAGAAGAAGAAAATGAGGAGTTGGGCGCGGAACTTGAGCGGGACTACAAACGCTTTTGCGACGCTTTTGAGGAAATGCGTTTAGAGACGCTTTTCACAGGGAAATACGACGCGAACAATGCGATCATCACTTTACACGCTGGTGCGGGCGGAACGGAGGCTCAAGATTGGGCGGAAATGCTGTACCGCATGTATACGCGCTGGGCGGAGGCTCATGGATTTAGCATACGTGAGCTGGATTACCTCGACGGAGATGCGGCGGGGATAAAGAGTGTGTCTTTTCAGGTGAATGGTGATAATGCTTACGGTTTTTTACGCTCCGAAAGTGGCGTGCATCGTCTGGTGCGCATCTCTCCATTTGATTCTTCGGGTAGAAGACACACTTCTTTTGCGAGTTGTGAGGTCATGCCTGAACTGGATACGACGATACAGATTGATATACGGCCAGAAGACCTGCGTGTCGACACGTATCGTGCAACCGGTAAGGGAGGGCAGCACGTTAATAAGACCGATTCGGCGGTGCGTATTACGCATATTCCAACGGGTGTGGTCGCAGCCTGCCAGGCAGAACGTTCGCAGATCCAAAACCGTGAGACGGCGATGAATATGCTGCGCGCTAAATTGTTCGCGCTCGCTGAGGCCGCGCAGAAAGCTTCAATTGATGAACTCAAAGGTGCTCAGCTCGAAATCGCCTGGGGCAGTCAGATCCGCTCTTATGTGTTTTGCCCGTACACGATGGTGAAAGATCACCGTACGGATTATGAAGAAATCAACGTGCACGATGTCATGGATGGCAAATTAGATGGTTTCATCAATGCCTATTTGTCACAGCAGGCGAAAAAGTAAAGCCTATGCGTCAGGAAGTTTTATTTGGCGGATCCTTTGATCCCTTTCACGTGGGGCATGCGGGTATTTTGGCGAGACTGCTTCTCGAAGATGTAGATATCGTTTTGATGCCAGCCGCTTGTTCGCCGTTTAAGTTGGAGCGAAAGATCCCTTTCTCGTGTTATCGATTCGCCTTGATTTTGGAAGTTTTGCGCGCCGAGTTTTCAGATGACTTGGTTCAGCTCGAATCACCGCATCTAGGGCAAAAGCGTTATTTTGTTGATCTCAAGCGCCTTCGCGAACGTGCGAAATCTTCGGGAACACAAAGACGTTATTTTGGCCTTTTGGCGCATCAAATCAAGGCTAGACGTTTGATCTTGAGCGACGAGGAAATCCTGCGTCGTCCACCGAGTTACATGGTGGATACGCTGAGAACAAGACTTGGGTTTCGACAAGAACGTTTGGGCATCAAAAAAACGCGGCAACAGGATAAAAGCAAAAAAACTTTGGTGGACCAAGTGGATCCACGTCCGATGGCTTTGGTGGGTGGCGACGATTTGCTGGACGGTTTTTCACGTTGGAAAGATGTGCCCGGAATTTTACGCATGGCGCAGCTTTGGATCTTGCATCGACTCGATGAGGAAAAAGAACAAGAGCAAATTGAGGAAAAGGCGCAGCAAGAACTGGAAGCCAAACTGATGGACTGGACTTTGCGCTACGGGGCGAGTACACGCTTGCTTCAGGCAAAGATTAAAGCCTGTTCATCTACGCATATCCGACAGGAACTTTCAACGGATGAATCTTTCGTTTATGGCTTGGATCGAAGAAAACTAGACTCGGGCAAAAAGAAAGTTCTGAAGGCTTTGCTGCACCCCGCAGCCTTGGATTATATTGAAGCGCAGGGGCTTTACACCCAGCCGGATTTGGCTACATATTTAAGTGCAGAGCAAATTGAACGCTTAGGGGAATATGAACGGATCCTTTGGCCTTTGATGTCGATGAAACGTCTGGTGCATAGTGTCAATGTGATGTACACGGCAATCGCTTTGGCAGAGCGTTTCGCCTGTGATCCTTGGCAAGTGGCGCAGGCGGCGCTTTTGCATGATTTGGCGAAGGAATTGGATCCAAAAGCCTATCCGGATTTTTTTACGGCCTTGCCTCAAGAAGCGCGTGCGCTAATGGGCTTATTACATGGTCCTTTGGGTGCTCACCTGGCATCGCTGTGGGGCCTGACCGATGACGCGGAGGTTTTATCTGCGATCACACACCATACAAATGCGCGTGTAGGGGCGAGCCCTTTGGACCTATTGGTCTTTTTTGCCGATAAAATTGAACCGGGGAGAAGCTATGCTGATCTTGAACCCTTGCGCGACTTGGCTAGATCTGATGCGAAGGCAGCGGTCAAGGCGACTTTTGAACGGATTTTGATTCATAACCGAAGTCGCGGTTACAGCTTGAGACCCGTGCAAGAGATGTTAGATTGGTTGAGCGAATAGATTGAAAAAAGAGACTGGAGCCTGGAGCTTGACGCAGAGTTTCGGAATCTAAGATAGGAGTTGGAGATGGAACATAAAGCATTAGTGGAACGCATTATCCGCATTTTAGAAGATCATAAGGCGAGTGATATCGTTGAAATTGATGTGTCTCAAAAGAGTTCCTTAGCGGATACTTTTGTGATTGCGTCTGCGAGCAGCCGTCCTCAGTTGAGAGCTTTAGCGGATTATGTCGTGTATGAACTTGAACAAGAAGGGATTATGGCAGAGAGCGTTGAAGGTCGTGACAGCTTGGTCTGGGTCTTGCTCGATTACGCTTCCGTGATGGTTCACCTCTTTCAAGAGGAAGCGCGCGCCTACTATTCCTTGGATAAGCTTTGGAAGACGCGTCCCGCACAGGTGGAGCAACAGGTGTCGGAGGAGTTCCGTGATGAGATCTTGCCTGAAGGCGCGGTTGAACGTGATTTTTTGGTGACTGATTTGAGTGCCAAAGAACGCGCTCTGCTAGAGGCTGAAGGTATCGAAGAAACAGATGAAGCTGAAGGTATCGAAGAAGCAGATGAGGCGCTTTAAGACCCTGAATTTTCGCAAAAAAAGAGATTTGAAAAAATGAGATAAAACGCAGATGCGTCGCCTTGTTAGCATGAGCTTTGCGAGGAGGTGGCTATGAAAGCGTTTTTGTGGAAGAAGTACCGATGGGGCCTCGGAATATGTGGCTTGGTGCTTCTTTTTTTTATCGGATTATGGGTGAAACCGAAGGACAAACAAGCAAGGGTCGATGCGCATTTCGGCTTAGCTCGTGAGCGAGCGTCACAGCAGGAACTTTTCGGTGGGCTAGGAGACGGTCAAATTGGCACGTTTCAGGCGAGTTCTGAGACTCAAACTGAGATCCAAACTGAGACTCGAACTGCGCGAACTGAATCGGTGGATTTGTCGCAGACAAAGCTGAGCACGGGGCGGATCGATCAGCAAGAAGTTAATGAAGAAGGCGTCAAGTTTTCAGACAAGGAGGGACGTTACGGCAAGGCGGAGGATCCGCGTCCGGTCTATCTGGTCGGTGCGGTTCAAAAGCCTGGAATTTATTTCATCGGCAAAAAGCGCTACCTCTACGAGTTGATCGAAGAAGCGGGTGGCTTGACGGATGAGGCGGACGCCAACTCGCTCAATTTAGCAGCGCCGATTCAGGCTCTAAAACGTTATGTGATTGTGAAAAAAGGGGAAAGGCCAAATGGCGTCAGGACTGCGATTGAGCCGATGGATTGGAATGATGCGTTGGATTTAGACGCTGATGAGCCTGTCGGTCTTTTTGAGGAAAAGGCTGTACGAGAGGGCGCATCAAGGGAAGATATGGCGTTTGCAGGCCAAGCGGGTGGAGAAATGAACGGTGCACGGATTCACTTGAATCGAGCGACTGCCTCAGACTTAGCGCGTGTGCCAGGCATTGGTCCTAAAACCGCGGAACGAATCGTGGATTATCGCAAGGCACACGGCCTTTTTCACAAGGTCGAGGACTTATTAAATATCAAAGGGATCAAAGAGAAAAAACTCGAACAGATGCGCCCCTATTTGACCTTAGGCGAATAAAAAAGCTCGCTTGAGAAAGCAAGCGAGCCATGCTTGAAGGACCTGTTAGGGGATCCTCCGGTTTAGCCTTTGTTTTACTCGTTTCGGATGGCTTGGAGGGGCGAGAGCTTCATCGCACGTCGAGCTGGGGCAAAGCCCGAAAGCACGCCGATTAAAGTGCCAAAGACGAGCGCTGCGATGGCCAGACCCGGTGGAATATAAGACCGCAAGGGGCCCATGGCGGAACCTTGATTTTCACCGATACGTTGAATGACATGGCTGATGATGAAGGAGAGACCCAAACCGAGTGCTGAGCCGATCAGACCGATGAGGCCAGCTTCCATGAGAAAGAGGTTCCTGATCTTATGCAAGGAGAGCCCAAGCACTTTGAAAATGCCGATTTCCTTTGTGCGTTCGTAGATCGACATCATCATGGTGTTGGCGATACCGATGGCGGCGACCAAAAGGGAGATGGCGCCGATGCCACCCAGCGCGAACATTAAGGTGTTTTGGAATTGTTTGTTGCTTTCGATAATGGAAATCATCGAGCTCACCACAAAGCCCTGTTGATTGAGTTCATCAAAGATGCGCTTCGTGGTATCGATATCTTTGCAACGGATAGCAATGTTTGAGTAGACAAAGGGTCCCACTTGGCGACCATTTTTGGTCACACGCTGATCTGAGAGTGCATAAGGGCGGTAAAGACGCTCAAGGAAAGGTTTCCACTGATCTAATAGACCCACGGCGTTGAAGCTGTATTCGCTATAGGCAAATTGGGGTGAAGTCGTTTCTTCACTCGAGGGTTTGGTTTGATTCTTTTGGGCGAGAACTTGTTTGTAATTGCTTTCGTTGCCTGCGCGACCGATGGCTTGAATCAAGAAACGTTTGGGCGGCTTAGTTTCGGCACCCTCCGAAGTGCTCAATCCGTAATTGCTGTTGTAGCTGGTGACGCTCAAAACCAAATCAGGAAATTTCGCTTCAATACCAGAGGTGTCGACCTCAAGATCACTCCATCGCACAGATCTTGCAGATTTGGCGGATTGTGTTTGATAAAAGGCTGATGAAAGTTGTGTCGGCAAGAGGACCTGGGGCACTTGAGTGCTTGGATCTAGCTTTTGCTCATTGCTGAGATTGTAAATACCGGCTTGCTCGTACTCTTCGTGACTGATCAAGAGAAGGGAAGACATGAAGTCGAATTTATTGTATTTGCCGTTGATTGAGATTTGATAATGTGGATAGACCCCGATGACGCCATCGATGGCTTTGAACTCAGAGACGCGATCATCGGTGAGCATTTTTTTGAGTTCGTCAGACGTAGGAGGTCCTGTGGTAGAAGCTCCAGGCACATTATAGTTTGGCGAGACGGTGATGGTCGTGAGTTGGTTGTCTTGGCCGATCTCTTCATAAAAGCTGCGTTGGATACCGTAGCTGATGCTGACCAAAGTCACGATGGAGGTCGTTCCGATGAGAACGCCAATAATCGTGAGCAAGGTGCGCAGACGGCGACGAATGAGGTTCGTCGCCGCGAGCGTCAATAGATCATTAAATTTCATCGTCTTCTTCCTTTCGACGGCGAATCTTACGGCGCAGCACCGTGATCACAGCGAGGAGAACCAAGGCGAGGAGAATGGGAATCAGAATTTGAACAGGGAGGGGCATAGCCGCATATTTGGCGACCATTCCTTGATCTTGGCCAGAAAGATCTTCAAAAGACATATGCATGTCGTCATAGGGCGCGGTCATGTCCCCAGGTGAGTCAAATTGAGTGGCATCACCCATCCCATCCAAATCGCCCGGCAGGCCTTCTTCAACAGCGAGCTGAATTTCTTTTTTGATGCGCGTTTCATTGCCGAGGGCGTCCTCAAAGACGAGTTCGAGGTAGGGCTTTTCGTCTGGCGTCTGTGCGGCGCGATCTGCGTAAACGGTCAGGTCAACAGATTTGGATTCGCCTGAATTGATATTGCCGATAAATTGATTATCGCCTTTGAGGATACCGTTTTCAGGGAAAGCAATTTGAGTATTGTAGAGAATGCTCTTACC
>JAEWGS010000091.1 GCA_023388205.1 Bacillota bacterium | reverse complement strand
GTACAATAGACATGGAGACATCCTCTCTCTAGTTAAACGGTTTTTGGTGTTATAACCATTCTACTACGAGACGGATGTCTCCTTTTTTTCTTATTCACCTACCAAAACTTTACGCCAACCAAAGGTCCCCTGACCTAATGGATCAGGGGACCTTCTCACAGTCGTGCAGTCATTCCGCTACACGAAATTACTTATTGAATCTTTTCTTGCGTAAGCCAGCCACGAAAGCCGCCATCGCACCCAAGAAAAGCGGTAGTGCTGCGCTTCCGGCTTCACCAGTTTTCGGCACTGATTTTTGAGTCGGAGCCGTTTCTTTTTGGCTTGGTTTTTGCGTTGGCTTGGTCTCAGGCTTCGTTGTCGTGGGCGCAGGTTTCTTTTCCGTAGAGATCTTGTTGATCTTCTCTACGCTCACTTTTTGTACATCAAGGACCGTCTTATTGTCTGTCGCCTTTTGGATAGCGTCTTTGGCTTCACGAACAATTTTGTCCACGCCAACCTTCGCCGCCACCTTTTCCAAAGCAGTCAACTTCGAGCCTTCGATCTGCTTGTTCTTGTTTTCTGCGGCCTTGTCAATTTCCGCCACAGCTTTCTTCTTTGTCGCTGACTCGAGAGACACTTTGTTCAGGCTCTCTTCGCCTTGTTTTTGAGCCTTTGCGATATCCTCTGGTGATGCCGCTTTATTGACATTCTCTTTTGCCGTTTGAACGATCTTGTCAACTTCTGCCTTCGCAGCGGTTTTCTCCTCAGCTGTTAAATTAGATTTTTCGATTTCTGCTTTCTTACTTTCAGCAGCCTTATCAATCGCCGCGAGCGCATCTTTTTTCGGGTCGGCCGCAGGCTCCGTCGACACCTCAGCAATCTTCTTGACGCCTTCTTCCTTAGCTTGGTTGACCGCATCATTGGTGCTGGCTTCATCAACCGCCTTCTTGGCTTCGTTCGCTGCCTTTTCGACTTCAGCCTTAGCGTTTTTCTTCTCTTCTTCGCTCAGCTTAGAATCCTCAATGGCGGTGTTCTTCTCAGCCGCGGCCTCATCAATCTCTGCATTCGCTGTCTTCTTCACCTCAGACTCAGTCGAAACATTGTTGATGTTCTCGACGCCCTGCTGTTGTGCTGCAGTGATCGCTTCAGCGTTTTCAGCCTTCTCGACTTCAGCCTTGGCCGCAGTAACAGCGTTATCAACGGCTTCGTTGGCTTTGGTTTTTTCTTCGTCCGTCAGCTTGGACTCTGTCACAGCTTTTTTCTTGTCTTCAGCTGCTTTGTCAATGGCCTTGTTTGCCTCAGCCTTCGGATCAACCGCAGGCTCCGTCGACACCTCACCAATCTTCTTGACGCCTTCTTCCTTAGCCGTGTTCACGCCCTCGTTGTTGGTCGCCTTGCTGATCTCTTCTTTGGCCTTGTCGGCAGCTTCTTGGAGCTTCGCCTTGGCCGCTTCTTTTTCCGGACCTGTCAAGTTCGAATTCTCGATCTCTTGCGTTTTGTTATGAACCGCCTCATCGATATCCGTCCTTGCATCCTCTTTAACCGTAGAAGTCAAAGGTGTGCCATTGATATCGTTTTGACCCTCTTGAACCTGAGTTGCAACATCCGCGTTATTCTGAGCTTCAGTGATCATCTTTGTCGCACTCTCAAGAGCTCGATCGAGGATCTCTTTCGATTTAGCCTTTTCTTCATCCGTCAAATCAGATTGCTCAATTTCTTGACGCTTAGCTTCCGCTGCTTGATTGACGGTTTCAAGTGCCGCTTTTTTGACCTCAGAGTCGGTAGAAACGTCGTTAATGCTCTTTAAGCCCTGAGTCTTTGCTTCATTAACCTTCTCCTCATCTTGAGCATCATTGATGTCCTGTTTTGCCGTTGCAAGCGCCTGATCCACAGCATCCGTGGCCGTCTTCTTTTCTTCTTCGGTCAACTGAGAATCCTTGATCTTCTGTTTCTTCTCTGTCGCAGCTTGCTCAACTTCGTTCAGTGCAGGCCCCTTGTCTACGGTCGCTTTATCAGCTTCCTTGATTTTCTCCTGAATTTTTTCCTCTGTGAAATTTGCTTGAATACTGTGGAGCACATCTTGCAATTGATCACCATTTAACAAAGTCTCAGGATCTAAGCTCCCCTTAAACGCATCGATTTCATCTCGAATCTCATCGTATTTGGAATCCCCTGGAATAGTCTCTTTAATCTTGTCCAATTTACTATTCAGATTTTTGACCGCAGCGTTACCTAAACCACCTTTAATTTTTTTAATAAAATCAGCCGTCAAATTATGCCGTTGTGTTTTGTTCTGGTCAGTCGCTACCCCGTTCTTACCTGCTTTCAAAGTGCTCTCAAACCAAGACTTTGAAACAATTTCTTCTTTCAGAGCCTCGTTGAGTCCGAGTGCGCCATTATAAACCTTGATCAAATCTTGAATATCTTCAAGCGTCAGCTTCTTATCTTCGTCGCGCCCATGATTGTAATATTCCAAAATCTTCGGAGCTTCCTCCAAAGTAACTTCATCATTGCCTTCCGCAAGAATCATCTTCACATTGAGTGAAGTTGACGAAAGTCCCGGAATGACGGTTCCCGTCAGAAGTAAACTTGCGGTCAACGCTGCACTAGCAGCTCTTTTTTTTGAAACATGTTTTGGTTTCATCGTTATCTATCCTTTCTTCAAGGCTAAGTCAAAACCTAGCGTTCTTTTTTAGAACCAGCTCAATGATAGCATGAGCAGCTCATTTCGAGCCTCACAGCTTCATCCTCTTTGTTCTTTTTGCACAATTAAACTCAGGTATTCTCTGTATAAATCGCACGTGTGCATCACTCTACACCATTTATTTCAACCATTTTTTTATTTTCTGCAGGCTCAAACTTTAAGCTTCGTCTTTGGGTCTTAAGCCAACCACATCGGTCAATTCGTGCGTAAATAAAATGCCGTGTCCGGGCTTTTCAATCTCTAGGCCGCTAGAAATACTTTCGATAATCGATGCACTTTCCTCCTGTGTTGAAATCACCAAAACGACTTCTTTTTCCGGCTCTATTTTCATATGAAACAAAGTCGCTGTTTCATGAATCCCTGAGCCTCGGCCGTGCATGATGGTTGCCCCCCTGGCACCCGCACGTTTCGCCAAATCAACAACGTCCTCACCTTTACCTAAATCGACTATCGTGATGATCGCCTGATAACGCATCGCTTCTACCCTTTCATTCTCTGTTTCGCAAAGTACTTCTTCATGGTCTGGAATAAAAACATGGTCTGAACCAAAAACTTGCTCTGCACCCTGTACACGATCTTGTTTGGCCTCTTGCTTTCTAATCCCTTGAACCGCACTTAAGTTACAGCTGAGCAAGACACCGTGGTGCCCTTTAGAGAACAAAAACTTCTCGTCGAGCCGTTTCACACAATCACGCGCGACAGCTGCCCAAGCGACCATCAAGACAATTTCACGATGCGCCGTGTCCAAACCCAAAATTTTCAAAATGGAACGCGAGCTAAAGCCCAAGCCCCGCAAGATCGTTCCACCGTTGACTCCGCTTTCTTGAGCCACTTTGAGCACTTTACTGCCCTGACCTTGATGAACCAAGGCGCACACCAGTTTGAGTTCTGCTTCATTCATAACTCTGTTTCCTCTTAAATTGATACAAAAGTCCTAGGCATTGCAGGGTCAAAATGGGTGCCAAAGCAACCAGCGCGATCATACCAAATCCATCGACGAGGACATTGGCCGTCGGCGTGCTCGAAGCAACCCCTGTCGTAAAAGCCAAGATAAAAGTCGCCGTCATCGGCCCCGTGGCCACGCCGCCCGCATCAAAAGCGATACCGACAAATAAAGGCGGCACAAAATAGGTCAACAAAAGCGCCAAGGCGTATCCAGGCAAAAGATAGTGCCACAGTTGAATGTTCGGAACTTGAATCCGGAGTACCGAAAGCAAAACCGCAGCACCGACGCCGCTTGTCAGCGGAAGAAAGACGGCCGCTTTTCGAATAGAGCCGCCCGTCACTTCTTGAATCTGCTCAGCCAAAATATGAACCGCCGGTTCCGCCAAGACGGAGACCCAGCCAAAAACAAAGGCAATGCCTAGGAGCAGCGGCAAGCTTCCCTTTTGAACGATCTGAAAGCCCAACTGCTTTCCAAGATCAATAAAGCCTGCATTGACCCCCCACAAAAAGCAAATCAAACCTAGGCTCGCATGTAAAAAACCCTTGGTTCGCTTCATGAATTGACTCTTCTTCATTTTCATAAGACTCAATTGGAGCAAAATAAAGATCAATAGAATTGGCGCGATCGCAAGTAGCGCATGTTTCAACGTGTGGGGCAATTCAGAAGCAAATACTTCAAATAGGCTATCCCTAACATTCAGGTCAAAGTTCAATGCATTTTCTTCTAAATTTAAGGGTCTGAGCAGCGCCAACAGCAGCACCGAAATGATGGCTCCAGAAGACGCAATTGCAACCAAGCCAAACGCATCGTTCTCTGCATCTTGATTGCTTTTCTTCAGCTGTGAAACACCACTCGCAAAGGCGAGCATAAAAGGAACCGCAATAATCCCCGTCGTCGCACCCGAAGCATCAAAAGCGATCGCCAAAAAATCCGGCGTAATCAAGAAAGCTAGCACTGCAATAACGAGGTAAGCGACACGCAAAACACGGACCAGCGGAATACTGTAGACCACCCTCATGAAACCAATCGCCAGCAACAAGGCCATGCCCGCTGAAACGGTCAACAAAAGCGTCGTCACACTGATCCCCTTTGCCGTCACTAAGCTCACCTGACCTGCAAGCACCAACAAATCCGGCTCTGCGATCGAGATCACAAAGCCCAGCAAAAAACTCAAAATGATGACCAGACTCAGTTTGTTGCGCTTCGCAATACTTGATCCCGCAACAGCACTGAGCGGAGAGATACAGATGTCCACCCCAAATAAGAAGAACGTTAAACCAAGAACGATTAATAAGCCGCTTATGAAAAAGCGAATGAGTAAAGTCGTAGGCAAAGGAGAAATAAAAAAATGAATGCCACCCACCGTGAGCATCACAGGTAGAATTGCTAAAATCGTTTCCTTAAATTTATCGCGAATGATATCCAACTCGGTCTGCCTCCTAAGTGACAGGCCTTGCATCAATCAGAAAAGATGGCGCAACCTGTAGAGTTTTTTTCATTGTAACATGAGGGGACTTTTTCTTACGGTTATTAAAACGCTTCATTTTCTTTTCTGTTTCTCAGACTCGCTTCTTTTTTGTGCATCATTTCTGGGAAAAGCTATGCTCCACACTCTTATGTTACACAACCTGTCGATCCATTTATTGCAAGATGTTTCATTTTGCATCCCCATGAGCTGTGTTTTTTGATTCGCTTCCTAAGGTCGATACTCAAAACAGAGCGCTTTATCTCGTGGCGCAACCAAAATGCAAGTCATTCATGTGGATCATTCAGCCGACGCTTAATCTTTTCTTCCATAAATTCTATTGAAGTTGAGGACAACTTCTTTCTCAGCTATTCTTCCACGTCTTTTCACTAGAACGTATTCCACGCCAATGTTCTTGCAAGTATAATAACCCTCAATCAATTGGCTCGCATGTTTGCCACATGCATCTGACACAGAAGTATCTATGACCATGGACAAACACAATCAAATCGCATTCAAAAGCTTTAATGGAAAATTTGCCCAGATCATCAAAGCCCCCCAAAACGCCTATCTTCCTTACTTTGCCTTTTCTATTTTTTTGATTCTGGTGGGCTTCCTTTTACAAAAACCCGCCGATCTCTTTGATGGCCTTCGCGCAATTTTGCTTTCACCTGGTTCTTTGGTCACCGACTATGTGCTCGTCGGAGGACGCGGCGCAGCCTGTGTCAACGCAGGTTTTATGAGCCTCATTTCAGTCATTTTGCTTCACTTCACCAAAACGCAGCTCAACGGCGCTTCGGCCGCAGCCATTTTTACCCTGTGCGGCTTTTCCTTTTTTGGCAAAAATCTCTTTAATTCACTCCCCATCATGGTCGGCGTTTATCTTTTTTCAAGATTCATGAAGCAGGATTTCAAGCAGCACATCCTCATCTCCCTCTTCGCTACCGCCCTCGCACCACTTGTCAGTTCAAGCGCTTTTTTACTAAAAAAGATGCGCTATATCGACTTACTCCCTTGGCAGAGCATCCTCATCGCCTATCTCGTCGGTATCGTCATCGGCTTTATCATGCCCATTCTTGCAAGTTCTTTTATCCGTTTTCATCAGGGCTTTAACCTTTATAATGCTGGCTTCACAGCAGGTCTCATCGGGATGCTCTTTACTGGGCTTTTGAACTATTTAGGTCTGAACATTGAATCGGTTAATTTAGTTGATCATCAAAGCCCCCTCTGGGCGATTCTGCTGCTTTCCTTTGTTTTCATATCCTTTGCGCTTTTGGCTTTCATCATCGAACGAGATCTGCGCTATTTATTCCGAAAGTACGGACAATTGCTCCATGACTCCGGTCGCTTGATCAGCGATTTTGCCAAACGTTACGGACGTGCAACCTGTTTCTTGAACATGGCCATCAATGGGGCTCTTGCCATGATCATCGCTCTGATTATCGGAGGGCGCCTCTCAGGGCCAGTGATTGGCGGCATTTTGTGCATCACCGGATTCTCCGCTTTCGGTAAACATCCACGCAACTGTCTTCCTGTCATGCTCGGCGTCATCGCACTCAATCTATACGCGACCCATTCCGCCTCAAGCACACTCGCCGTAACGACAACACTTTTTGCCACGACGCTTTCGCCAATTTCAGGTCAGTTTGGTAGCCTCCCGGGTTTTTTAGTCGGCGCTATTCATATGGCGCTCATCCTCAAAGTTGCGATTTTGCACGAGGGTGTGAATCTCTATAACAACGGTTTTGCAGGCGGCTTTGTGGCGGCCATTACCGTGCCGCTCTTTGATCATTTTCAGCAGTCAAGAATTTCTTTTATCAATATGTTTTTTAAGAAACACCAGCCTCGCGAACTGGCGCCCAAAGTATGGAAACTAAGCGATGAAGATCAAGCCGCTCAACGACTTTCGACCGAGGACAAGGAAAAAATCGCCCGCATGAACGCACGCAAAGAAAGCAGCGAACACGAATTGACCGAGCTCGAACGTCAAATCAAAGGCGATCCCAAGAAGCAAAAGAGCTACCAAAATCGGGCCTCCATCGAGGACGAAGAAAGTCTGCACCTCGCGCATATCATCAATGAACTCATTTCCTATTTTCAATACCACAACATCAAAGACTACGATCTCAAGGTTGAGTCAGATCCTCACCTCAGTACAGTCCTCATTTCGGGGGCTTGTCCCGTCCAACCCAACGGGCTCAATCAGCTCAACAAGAACTTGAACAAAGGGCGCGATCGCAGCTTAGAAATGTACTACGAAAAGCTTCTCTCCATTTATGACGAAGGGGATGAAATGGCGCTTCTTTCGGTCATGATTGATGGCGCGAGCGTCGACTACACGGACGGGAAACTCTCCATCAAAGTCTGGCGAAGGGCCTAGTTGTGCAGCGAAGCGTCTGATCGAACAGCGAAGGGCCTGCACCTAGAAATAGCATCGCTCAGCGCATGACCCTTTCATTTCACCTGACTCAAGGTCCCTCAATTTTTCTCAACGTCACCCGCTTCGAAAAACACTGCACCTCATCCAAGTCCGGAATGTTCAACGTCTCATGAAGACAAGATGCCGTCGCCGTCGCCGCAGCTTCGGTCAGCGCTTCTGTCAAAGTCGCACCCGTCAGTTCTTTCCATAAAAAACTAGCGAGCGCCATATCCCCTGCGCCGATGGTTGACTTGGGCTGAATTTGCGGCACCTCGATTGCATAACAGGCTCTCGTGCGGCTCAAAAATCGGAGTCCTTTCGCGCCACAGCTCAATAAAATTTCTTGCGCCTGCGTCCGCTCCAAAGTTTCTTGGGCTAAAACCTCAAGAGACTGCAGTTCGTTTGGCTCAGCACTTGGTCTTTCTTGAAACAAGGT
>JAEWGS010000034.1 GCA_023388205.1 Bacillota bacterium | reverse complement strand
ATCGGGGGCGAATCTTCGGGCGGCTTGACGATGCGTGGGCATATTCACGGCAAAGACGGAATCTACGCGGCGGCGATGCTGGTTGAGTTCGTGGCGGCAAGCGGCAAAAAACTTTCTGAGCTTTTCGAAGAAATCATGTCAATTTATGGTCCTGCGTATATGGCTGAGGCGAATTTGCGCTTCTTGCCCGAAGAAAAAACGCGCATCTACCGTACCTTGATGGAAGAGAAAAAGTTGCCCCAATTCACCGAAGCAGTCAAAAGCCGAAACGATATGGACGGCTGCAAAGTTTGGTTCGAAGAAGGCTGGTTGATTTGTCGCTTCTCGGGAACAGAGCCGCTTTTGCGTGTTTTCTGCGAGATGCCCGATCGGGCGCGTGCGGAGCGAGCGGTTGAAGAAATGAGACAATTCTTGCAGATTTAATCGCTGCACTCGGGTGTTGCGGACGGGCGCTGCACTTGGGTGCTGTGGATCTAAGATTTTAGTCCGAAAGTAAAAAACGGTGTCCTGTTTCTCATCAGGGCACCGTTTTGCTATACAAGCGAAATAGATTCAAGGTCATCTCAAAGCTTTATGCATTCGTGGCTTCTTTTTGCTCCTCAATGGCATCGGCGAGACCCTGAAGCTGACTTTTTTGATCCTCATCTTCGACGAGCTCAAGCATGCGCTCTAAGATTGGTGTGAATTCTTCGGGTTCTAAGTAGCGATAAGTGCCTGAACCGAGACGAAGCTGCGCTTTGGACTCGACTTCGTGGGGCAAAAAATCCCAGAAATGCAGATGTTCGCGGTGTTTCTTCGGGAAGACAATAAAGGCCTTGGGATCGTTGGATGCTTTGACATAAGCGCTGTGACGATCATCCCCGTGGTGGAAACGCTCGATCTGATAACAGGCGATAATTTCGCGCTCGCGCTCGCGGGCATCTTTGGGGACAAAAGTCAAAAGCACCCAGGCGCCTTCAGCAATTTTGCTCACGCGAACCCCCTCGCCTTGGCGTTTGCCGCTTTTATAAAAGCCGCTGTAGGCCACTCGGTTTTGGAGCATCGGAGAGGCAAAACGCTCCGGATCGCGAAGCAAATTGTCCTCCTGGGCATCGAGGCGCTGAAGATCGTCAAAGCGGAGCTCGTTCATTTTCTGCTCGGGATCTGACAGCTCATCCACAAGGGAACAGGTGAAGGCGATGAGGGGCAAGGAGCCAGAAAGCTGTCTTTTTTTGCGCGCGTTCTTGGCATCGGCTTGGGCTTCAGCTTCCTGCTCGGCCCGCTGCTTTTGCATCCGCTGGATCAGTTCTTCACGCAAATCGGGTTCTGTGCGGCGGCGCAAGATGTCAAGGCGCGCCTGCTTTTCATTTTGCTCATGGTCGTAAGCGTCTAGAATTTCTTGACTGAGTTTAATCGCTTCAGGACGCGTCAAAGTCAAATGTTGGCGCAGGGCTTGGGGGAATTGAAAAAGCTTGAGCCCAATCGAAGAAAAGTCAATTTCGACGTATCCGTTGCGAATGGCGATGATGACGCCAGAGCCATAAGATTTGTGGTGGACGTCTTCTCCCGTGAGCAACAAATATTTTTCAGACATATACCCTCCTTGATTCAGCTTGAGGAGCGAGAAAAAAGCAGATAAAATTCTGCCGCGAAATCTCGCTACTTGTATATAAGTTAACACAAAAGGCGTTTTTAGTCTTTGTTATTTGTGAGAATGGTATAAATCTATCTATTCTTTTGAGCTTAGCGATCAAGCCCTTCGTTGCGATCAAACGGGCGTTGAGGAGACTTTTGCTCCATACGTCGCATGATGAAACAGGCGATAAGCGCCGAAGTGACACCGATGACGATGCCTGCGAGGACGTCCGTGGGGTAGTGTAGATAAAAATAAAGGCGGCTAAAGGCGATGAGCAGGCCTAAGCACCAAGCTAAAACGCGCTGGATTCGATGGGGATCAGGATGGCATTGCATAGCGGTGGCAAAAGCAAAGCCGGCGCAAGAGTGACCAGACGGAAAGGAAAATGGATCTTTGGGATGAATGGGTAAAAGCGAGAAGATCTCTGAAGGGAGTAAAGTGAGGGGACGTGGTCGGAAGATCAGGGGCTTGAGGCAGATGTTGGTGATCACAAAGCCGATTCCGAGGGCCAGGCCAAGGGTGAGTGCGAGACGGCGTTTTTGAAAAAGAACAAGGAGGATAAAGGTCCACAGGATCCAAACCATGCCCGCATTGCCTGAGGTGGTGAGTGCCTGCAAGAAAAAGTCCAAAGCGGGACAGCGCAGGTTTTGGAGCGCCTGTAAAAGATTTTGCTCGTAGGGTGTTATCCATTCAAACATTGAAAAATCTCATTTCTTTCGTCATGCTTTGTGCCTCAGAGGCGAAAAAAAGTGTTGCGTGGACGCCCTTGAGGCTTCAGATTTTATGAAGCTGATTTGATTGGCGCCAAAGTGCCTATGAGGCGGGACTAAAGCAGAGCAGATGACTTTAGGCGCTCGGCTGTACTCGGCTTTTACAATAGCAAGATTCAAAAAGTGGGTCAAACGCTTGGGTAAATGCAAGCATTGCGCTCGAGATCGAGCTGTAATTTGAGCGATCAAGCGATGCAGGGGGTGCTTTTCGCAAAAAAAATTGAGGTGCATTCTTTAGTTCATGAAGTCGCAGCAATGAATGCAAAATGAAGGTTGAGCTACTGAAACAGCTTATTCTGAAGCTGAAGACGATCAAGATGGGGCGCTGTAGACGTAGATATAGCTGCAAACATTAAGTCGTTTTTAGAAAATATAAGTCAGTTTGAAAAGATATCAGAATTAAACTGTTACATTCTTAGGCGATAATGCTACGAGGTGTGTCACGCGAGGCGTGCAAAGGCGGCTTTGCGTAGCCAAGGCTTTGGACTTTGGTGCACACATGGCCGACCACACAGGACCGATAATAAACGACTGACAACAAACGCCTGACAACACACGACCGACATAAGTGAGCAAGATCAACGACTGATAAAAGCAAGCGACACAAGCACCGAAGCGCATGGATGAACAGAGCATGGATCGGCGCACATCGCAGTGACGATGGGCGAGAAAGCGAATCGCTGGCGAGAGATGAGGGAAAGTATGAATTCTTTAGAACAAGAGAAAGCAAAAGTCGATCAGCAGAATGCAGCTGCAGCGGAAGTCAACAAGGGCTCAACATGGAAATACGCCTTGAGCGGCATCGCGATGCTTTTGGTTTTAGTCGGGACGCTTTATTACATCTTAAAGGACGTTCCAGCCGGGCAAGTCTTGGATACGCTGAGACATGCCAAACCGGGCTATTTACTCTTAGCCGTTCTTATGATGTTCATCTTTGAATTTTGTATCGCTTTGGACATCAAATGGATCATCGACGCGACGACACGCCGCGGGACAGATATGGGCACAGCGTGGAATACGGCTTTTATCGGCTTTTATTTTAATAACATCACACCTTCAGCGACGGGTGGACAGCCCATGGAGATGTTTTACTTGCACCGCAAAGGCATTCACGTGTCCCAAAGCTCCGTGCTTTTTATCCTGCTCGCTATTTTCTATAACATCTCTGTGTTCTTGTTTGCGATCGTCAGTTATGTGGCGATGCCTCAGCTTATGGCTGAACGTCTCGGTGCGATGAAGTGGCTCTTGATCATCGGATATATCGTGATTGTCTCGATGACGCTGTGCCTTTTGATCATGATTTTGTGTCCGAAAATCCTTCGTGTGCCGGTTTCGCTTTTGGTGCGCTGGATGAATCAAAAAGGTCCCAGAATGGCGCAGCTTTCGCAAAAGTTAGATCGCTTTATGCAGCGCTACGAAGAAGCCAGCGGCGGTTTTGTGCGCCATAAAAGAATCGCTTGGAAATTGATTGTGGTGAATTTGATTCAAGTGTTTTCCTACTATCAGGTGAGCTATTTTGCTTGCCTGGCCTTGGGCGCATCGCCGAGTTCTTTCGCTGAGATTTTTGCCTTGCAGTCGAACCTCTATATCGCATCGATGTCCATTCCGACGCCGGGGATGGTGGGCGTCATGGAGGCGGGATTCGTGCAGATGTTTAGAAATACTCTAAGCCCGGGGGCGGAGGTCTCGGCGATGCTGCTCACACGTATTGTCAATCTGTACGGCTTTATGATTTTAGCTGGGTTGATCTCGATTGTTGCTTTTGCCCGGGTCTCTCGAAAAAAAGCGGCACACGTCGATGCCGACACTCAGGCTCAGTCAGACATATAACGGACTCTTTCTTGGATGTTTTCTTTTTCTTTGGCATCAGCGGGCGCTAAAATTTTGCCGAAAGGCATTTGAGCGTCTAATTTCCAGGACTTGGGAATTCCGAAAAGCTCTTGAACTTTGAGGTCAATAACTGGGCTATAGTGCTGAAGACTGGCGCCGATTTGCTGTTCTGCGAGGGCGGTCCAGACGTTGAACTCCAGCATGCCCAGAGCCTGACTCGCCCAGTGTGGAAACTGATGTGCGTAGAGGGGATAAGCCTCCTCGAGCTTTTGGACAACATCCGTGTCTGTGAAGTAAAGGATCGTCCCCTGTGCATTTTTGAAGAGGTCAATCTTTTCTCTGCTGACTTTCCCATCAAAAGCCTCATACACGGCATCCCAAAGCAGCTCTTGCTGACTTTTGTCGACGATGAGTACGCGAGCGCTTTTCATGTTAAAAGCGTCCGGGGTGAGTTCAGTCGCTTCTTCAACTAAGTTTTGAACGACCTTCATGTCAGCTTGATTTTCAAATTTGCCTAAGGCATAAATGCTTCTTCTCTTTTTCATAGATTCGATTAAAGCCATAGAACCTCCATAACGGGTGTTTTTGATTTGTATCGTGCACCTATCTTGACGAAGAAAAATTCTTAGAGGTATCACAGGTGAAACAGGGGAGCGCATCTTTTCATTCTGTTAACTTTGTTCAGGGCTTGGAAAAAGGGCAGCTGCACTTGAAAAGGCAAGTGCTCGAGGTGTGAGTGGAATCTCAGCAGAGACGGGTATAGTCAGCCAGGAAAATTTTGTTTTGGTGAAGAGCCAGATGAATAAAGCCAAAGGCGCGGATCTGTCCTCTGCTGAAATTCAGTCCCGAATAAAAGTTTTTTGGGTGCTCTTAAAGAAACAAGCTCTGATCAGTGCTCGAAAACATGAATATCTGACAAAGTCGCCGAAAGGTTTTTGTCTAGATATAATCC
>JAEWGS010000048.1 GCA_023388205.1 Bacillota bacterium | reverse complement strand
GCTTTTACCCGTGCCATTTTCACCGATAAAACCGAGGTGATCTTTGGCATCAATGTCGAGCGTAAGATTCTTAAATAAGCAGCGATCGTGAAAAGATTTGCTCAGCTGAGTGAGTTGTAAAACGGGCATAAATATTCCTCCCCAAAAAGAGTTTAGCACAGCTTTTGGAAGCGCTTGTCGAGGGCTGTGGTAGAATTCGAGAAGGTTATCTTTTTTGATGAGCTTCATTGCGTCAGCGAATCTGAGCGCTTGGCGTCAGCGAATCAGAGGAGATTTTGCTACGAGATATATCGAAGGGGAGATGGCGATTTTATGTTGCATTTTTCATCCAAAAGTACCGCTGCTTTTTTGACAGAAGAAGAACTTGCTTTGCTCGACGAGCAGCTCAAGGTAGCTCAACGCTTCATTTTGGAGCGAAATGGTGCGGGATCTGACTTTTTGGGATGGGTCGATCATCCGATTCAGTATGATCGCGAAGAACTGTTTCGCATTCAGGTAGCTGCGGCGCGGATCCAAGAAGAGGTCGATGTCTTAGTGGTCATTGGCATCGGCGGAAGTTATTTGGGCGCACGTGCGGTGATCGAAGCGCTGAAACCTGCTTTTGGCCCACTCAAGAACGGGGTGGAAGTCATTTTTGCCGGCTGTAATCTTTCCTCGAGTTATATGGTCGATTTGTTGCGCTATCTGGAAGGAAAGCGCTTTGCGATTAATGTCATCTCGAAGTCTGGGACGACAACCGAACCTGCGATCGCCTTCCGAGTGTTACGTGCAGCCTTGGAGAAACAGGTCGGAAAAGAAGCGGCGAAGCGTCTGATCTTTGCGACGACCGATGCGGCCAAAGGAGCGCTCAAAGGCTTGAGCGACCGCGAAGGTTACGAAACTTTTGTTGTGCCGGATGATATCGGTGGACGCTATTCGGTTTTATCGGCCGTCGGTTTGCTGCCGATTGCTGCGGCGGGCTTTAATCCCCAAGCGCTCCTTGATGGAGCTGCCAAAGGTCGTGATCTTTGGTTAGAAGACATTCATTCGGATCCTTACCGCTATGCGGCTTGTCGCAATGTGCTTTTGCGAAAAGGCTATACGACGGAAATTTTGGTGAATTATGAACCCTCACTCCACTATATTTCCGAATGGTGGAAGCAGCTTTACGGTGAAAGTGAAGGCAAAAATGGGCGCGGACTCTTCCCAGCGAGCGTCGATAATACGGCGGATCTTCATTCGATGGGACAGTATATTCAAGAGGGTCGTCGCTTCTTGTTCGAGACGGTGCTTTGGGTCAAGGCAGCGCGCGAGCAGCTGACGATCGAGACGGACGAAGAAAACCTCGATGGCTTGAATTTCTTGGCAGGAATGAATTTACACGAAGTCAATGAAAAAGCGATGCAAGGGACAGTTTTGGCCCATGTGGATGGCCAGGTTCCGAATTTCAAGTTGAGCTTGGACCGCTTGGATGAAGAAAACCTGGGCGCTTTGATCTATTTCTATGAACTGGCCTGTGGCGTTTCAGCTTATTTGAATGCGGTCAATCCCTTTGATCAGCCTGGAGTTGAAGCGTACAAAAAGAATATGTTTGCGCTTTTGGGTAAACCTGGATACGAGGCGGAGCAAAAAGCTTTGCTGGCGCGTCTTGAGGAATGAGTTTAGGCGAGATGCAAAAATCAGATGTGGCGATGAGCCCAGCGAATGCTGAAAAGCGTGCGCGAACGCAAGAGCCTAATGGGGCATGGAAGCAGCTCTCTAAAAAGCATTCGCTGGGTCAGAATTTTCTCAGTCAAGAGACGCTCTTAAGACAACTCCTTGAGTGGTCGCGACTGTCGCCCGGAGATCGCGTTTTTGAAGTCGGAGCGGGTGCAGGTGCGTTGACAGAGCAAATGATTGAGGCAGGGGCAGTCGTTTTCTCTGCAGAGATTGACGAGCGGCTTTTTGAGCCGCTCGCTTCACGATTCAAATCTGCCTGTGAGCGCGAACAGCTTGCCTTTTATTTTGCGGATGCTTTGACTTTGGATTGGTCGGGCGTGAAGGCGCGTTTGGATCGCCTAAAAGCATCTGAATCTCAAGCATCAGCGCGTGGGGCGCAAAAGGGCGAAAGCTATCGAATGATCGCGAACTTACCTTATTACCTCACGCGTGAGTTGATCCAAAAGGCCTACGCAATGCTTTGGTCTTTTGATTCGTTTTCTTGGATGCTTCAACGCGAAGCTGCAGACCGTTTGCTTGCGCCTGAACCAGGAGAAACGGGATATAAGGCGAAGCTTTATGGCCCGCTTTCGGTGATGACGCACGCTTACGCAGCTTCTTTTTCGCGGCATAAAGTCCCGAGGCATGCTTTTTCGCCCCAGCCGCGCGTGGACTCAGACTTTGTCTGTATTTTTGCGGCAAAAGATCGCTTTTCGCCTGAAATCGCGGCTTCGTTTTTGGATTTTGTTTTGCTTTGCTTTGCCCAACGCCGAAAGACGCTTCAAAGCCAGTTCAAAAAATACGCGAACGGGAATAAGAATCTCGAGGCTAAGTTGGCTGCGGGCTTAGCATCTTTACATTTGCCGAGTCACGTGCGCGCCGAAGAATTGACGTTCCAGCAATTCTATGCGCTTTATCAAATTTTAGAGATGGAAGGACAAGGATGGAGCTTGATATGAGAGGGGGTGTCGCATGAGCTTTTCCGAAAGAACATCCGAGGACGCACCTTCTGAAGCTTATCAGCGAATGGTTTTGCGTGTCGCGGGGCGAAAGATGTTGCTGAGGACCAAAAAAACAGTTGAACAAATGCAAGAACTCATCAATGAGGCGGAGCTTTACTTGTCGGATCAAGGGAGTCGCAGTGTCCAAAATGCAGACCAGCTTTTACGCGCTTTGCTAAATGCTGTGGATGATCAAAGGCGGCTTCGTGCTTACTATCAAGCGACCTACGATGAATTGCATCTGACGAAAGAAAAATTAAAGCGACAAGAGCAGCAACTTCGACAGTTTGCTCGTGAGACTAAGTCGACGGAGTTCTTCTCAGCGCAGCAGCTTTCGGAAGAAGGCGCGCAGGAAAAAACGGATTCAACTTTGCCCTCAAATAAAGCTCAGAAAAGCCGATCAAGGACTCAAACGGCTCCAAAGCTTTCCAAAAAAGACCGAGTTGCTAAAACAGACCCGATTTTAAGAACTTTGGGAGAAGAGCCAAGACTCTTTGACCTTTTTGAGCATAAGGGAAAAAACGTCTCGCTTTTATCGCAAAAATCGCATGCGGAGACAAAGAAGAAGCGAGCGACTCGAAGAAAAGATGACCCTTTTACAAGCACGGTGAAACGTTTGCCCAAACTCGAGATGAGCCTTTTAGATTATTGGAAGAAAGTGCAAGGTGAAAATGCATTTGAAGAAATGCCCGAAGAATCTGCCGAGTTAAGAGAAAAAAGCGACAAGTGAAATCGAAAATGAGAAAAATAGGATGAATAGAGGAGAGAAAATGTCCCCACAAGATGAAAAGCAAGATCAGATGGAATGCAAGATCCCAAAAGTTATTTTGGGGATCGAACGGCTCAACGAAAGAGCAAAGTTACCTCGATACGCTCATGAAGGGGATGCGGGGATGGATATTTATGCCTCAGAGTCCGTGACGCTATTGCCCGGTGAAAGCAAGATGATCCCAACCGGAATCACACTTCGCATCCCTCAGGGCTATGAGATTCAGGTCCGACCGAGAAGTGGCTTGAGCTTAAATACGCGCCTTCGCTTGCCGAATAGCCCGGGCACAATTGATAGCGGATACCGCGATGAGCTTAAAATCTTGATGTGGAACGCGACGCCAGACGGACTCCATAGCGATCAGTGTCACAGCTTGTCAGTTAAAGGCTCACCTGCGGGGGCTTATCGCGTCGAAGTGGGGGATCGCATTGCGCAGATCGTTTTGTCCAAACTCGCTTTTGTCGAGTGGGTTGCTGCTGAAGAGATGGATGAATCGGCGCTGACTTTAGATCGAGAGGGTGGCTTTGGCTCAAGCGGTTTGCGCTAAGCGCTTTACGCCAGGTGCCTTGCGCTAAGTGCTTTACGCGAAGTGCCTTATGCGAAGTGCTTTGCGTTAAATGCCCTGCGCTAAATTGAGAAAAAAGCAGCTATAAACAAAGTGCTGTGGAAAAAGCAACGATGATGAACGTGACAACAGCGTTTTTCTCGCAGAAATCGAGGTTTGCCCTATGCTCATTTTAGGAATTGAAAGCTCATGTGATGAGACAGCTTGCGCCATCGTGAAAGATGGACGAGAGGTCTTATCTAATGCAATAGCGAGTTCAGCTGAGATTCATGCCCTTTATGGCGGTGTCGTTCCTGAAATTGCGTCGAGAGAGCATGTCAAAAGTGTCGTCCCAGTGGTACAAAAAGCGCTCCAAGATGCGAAGCTTCAAGTGGCAGATCTTGATGCAATTGCGGTGACGGCAGGCCCAGGGCTTCAAGGCGCACTTCTCGTTGGTTTAAGCGCTGCCAAGGCGCTCGCTTATGCGAGTGGAAAGCCCCTTTACGCCATACATCATGTCGCGGCGCACATCGCAGCCAACTACATTGCGTATCCAGATTTCGCGAATCCTTTTGTAGCTTTGGTTGCGTCGGGAGGGCATAGCCATATCATTTATTGCGATGAAGCTGGCCGTCATCATATTCTGGGGCGGACACAAGATGATGCTGCAGGTGAAGCGCTCGATAAAGTCGCACGGGCTTTGGGGCTGGGCTATCCTGGCGGCCCGAAGATCCAAAAAACGGCAGAGCAGGGCGATCCCCACTTGCTGAAGTTCCCGATTCCTAAGCTTTCTGGCGCCTATGATTTTTCTTTTAGTGGCTTAAAAACGGCCGCTTTGAACATGATTCATCGCATCGAGCAAGAAGCGAAAAAACGAGGTCAAGATTTTGAGGCCGTCGTGCGCAAAGCGGATTTTTGCGCTTCTTTTCAAGCTGCGGTCGTTGAGCGATTGACCGAGCAAACCGTCGCTGCGGCGAAATCTGTGGCTTGTCAGCGCCTCGCTCTGGCAGGGGGCGTTGCGGCCAATCAGCTTTTGCGAGATCAATTGACTCAAGCGGCTCAACGTGAATCTTGCGACTTGTTTATTCCGCCACTTTATTTATGTACGGATAATGCGGCGATGGTGGCCTCGATGGCTTACTATGAGATTCAGGCGGGAAAAACCCCTGCCGCACTGGACTTGGATGTATCCTCCACATGGGACATTGAGCGCTATCTCAAAGCGTGATCCTCTGAACAGAGGAATGCTTAAGCGCATCAAAGCGACCAGAATGCCTGAACTTTGCTTAATTCTTGTAGCAAAGTTAGAGTGTATATAATCTTAAGAATTGTATCTTTGGAAAAGTTTCGCTATCGGCATGCCCGAATTTTAGAAACGAGATCGCGTTTCTCATTTTAGAGGCGAGACCGCGTTTAGCGAAGGATGAATTTAGGAAAAGGGATAAATTTAGAAAGAAGAGAGACAAAGGAAGTCGTACATGCCAAAAGAAAAAAAACAGTCCTCGGTGATTAGTGACAATCGTCGTGCGCGGCACGAGTATCATGTCGAAGACGATATCGAAGCAGGTGTGGCGCTTTGTGGCACCGAAGTGAAGTCTTTGCGGGCTCATCAAAGCCACCTGAATGATGCTTTTGCGCGCGTCGAAAACGGTGAGATTTTTGTTTACGGTTGGCATATTGCGCCTTATGAGCAAGGGAATCGATTCAATGTAGACCCAATGAGAAAGCGCAAACTGCTTTTACATCGCCGCGAAATTCGAAAGCTCGAGCAAGCCGTGATGAAACAAGGAATGGCACTCATTCCGCTCAAGATTTATTTTAAGCAAGCGAAAGTTAAGGTCCTTTTGGGCTTGTGTCGTGGTAAACGCGATTATGACAAGCGCCAAACGATCAAGGAAAGAGATCATCAGCGCGAGATGGCGCAGGCATTGAAACAACGTGGCTGAGCCAAGGAGCGGCCATTCAAAATTCGACCATTGCTGAACACAAAAAAGAGGGGACTGCGACCAAAGATGCAGTCCCCTCAGTATTTTTCAGATTTTATTCAAGCTCGTTCAAAATTTCTTTGAGTTGATCCTCGCTGGGTTCGAAGTGGTAAAAAAGCTGACAAAATTCAGAGACTTCTTTTTGAATATCCACTTTATAGAGATCAGGGTAGAGCAAGTTGCCGAGCCATTTGATCCCCAAAATACGGTTCACAGAAGGCGGGTTACTCAAGACACCATAGGGAACTTGGGGCGCGATGACAAGCTTGGCGCCTGTTTCTTTTAGAAAGTTTTGCCAAGTGTCATTTTCCTGAATTGTCTTTGCGAGTTCTTCGTTGTCGGCAATGATGATGCTCGGTTTCCAAGTCAAAAGCTCTTCAAAAGAGACCTGCGTACCGCCACCTTTGCTAACGGCCTCAACCTTGGCGACATTGTCGGCACCGACGAGTTGCAGGACTTCAGACTGGAAAGACGCTTCGGCATTGGTGCTCAGACCATCGTCGCCCATGGCCCAGTACACGCTCACTTTATTCTCGTCTTTGAGCGAAGCTTTGACGTCTTTTGCTTGTTTCAGCGTTTCACGAATATAGTTTTTGATCTGCTCGGTTTCAGGGGTGGCGCCGAGGAGCTCTTCGAGTTTTTCGTAGGCTTTATCGATTTCAGGAAGTTTCGCTTCAATGAAAACCGTCGGAATGTTGAGTTGGGCTTGCACTCCATCCATGTCTTCTTTCATGGTTTTTTTTGGCTCGCCCAAGTCGATGATGATGTCGAGCTTGGCGGCGAGAAGTTCTTCTTTATTCAAATTCCCTTTGCCTCCGTAGAATTGTCCAAATTCGGGGAGCTGAGTGTATTTTTCAGGGAAATATTTAACTTGCTTTTTGCCAAAGGCTTTTGCGACACCGGCGAGGCGATCGGGATAGGCGGTGTAGAGGATGAGCTGAGCCAAAGGACCCGAGGGCGCGATGGATTTAATTTCTGCTGGGACGCTGACGGTTCTTCCGACAGAATCCGTGAATTCGCGGACTGCGCTTGAGCTGTCTTCAGCAAAGACCGGTGCGCCAGAGACTAAACTGACGGCCAATAAGGCGGTCAGGGCGCTGCTTAAGATGCGATGGAACCACTTTTTCATGAGTGAGTTCTCCTTTCAATATATATATGTGAACGCAATTTGCATGCATATGAACGCAAGTTGCGAGATCACTAAAATGATGCGGCCCAAAGCCGTGATGCGCTGAAGCTTCAGTTCAGCACGCTCTTTTGTTCAACAACAAAAATTGTTTCTCCGTTACTTAAGAGTTGATCCTCCCGAATCTCAATGTGATAAATTTCCTGAAGTAAGTCTGCACTGAGTGTGCTTGCTGTCGGGCCGTGAGCAAATAATTTTTTTTCGTGGATGACCATCACTTGATGGGCGAAAAGTCGAGCGTGCTCTGGATGGTGCGTTGACAGCAAAATGGTATATCCCTCATCGGCAAGTTCTCGGATGATCCGCAAAACGCGCATCTGATTGCCATAATCTAGAGCCGAACACGGCTCATCCATAACGAGGATGGGCGTTTGTTGCGCGAGGGCTCTAGCGATGAGAACGAGTTGCTGTTCGCCCCCAGAAAGTCGGTCGTACATCCGATCGGCATAGTTGCTGAGATTCAGTCGTTCAAGTGCCTTTTGGGTTCTGAGTTTAGCTTCTTGCGTTGGACCGGATAGATAACTGAAACTGCCACTCGTCCCCATAAGCACCATGTCAAAGACGCTGTAACTAAATTGAAGCTGATGAATTTGAGGAATGTAGGCGACTTTTTGGGCTAAAGTGCGCGTCGAAAGTTCAGAGATCTCTGTACCATCGTAGAGAATGCGCCCTTCTTGCGCCTTGAGTTGCTTGAGTAACAGTTTGAATAAAGTCGTCTTACCCGCGCCGTTAGCGCCTAAGACGCAAACAAAGTGTCCAGAGTTGAGATCAAAACTGATTTTTTGGAGCGTTGGCACCTGTCTGTAGGAGAAACTGAGGTCGCGCACAGACAGAATCGGTGACGAGGCCTTCTGTTTTTGTTGTTGTTTTTGAAGACCTTGATTGGCCTCGCAGAGGCTTTGGCTTTGTATAAGAATCTGACTCATTCGCTGCACCTCCTAAAGATCAGATGCAAGAAAAAGGGCGCGCCAACAAAAGCTGTCAAGATGCCGATGGGAATTTCACTGCTGCTGACGAGTCGCGCCAAATCATCCGTCACGATCAAAAAGATGCCGCCGATGAGAGCCGTCACCACGATATTTCGGCGATGATCTCCACCGACCAAGAGTCTTGAAAAGTGCGGAATAATGAGTCCGACCCAGCCGATCATGCCAGACACGGAGACGCAGGCTGCCGTATTGAGCGTTGCGGCAAATAACAAAATGATGCGAAGGGTATCTGCGGACAGGCCGATACTTTTGGCGGTATCATCCCCGAGACTGAGCACGTTGAGCTGCCAGCGCAGGAGAAAAATGGTCAAGCTTCCCACGAAAATGAGCGGCAAAGCAATGAGCATTTTGCTGTCGTAAAGCGTGTTGAGCGAGCCCATGAGCCAGTATGTAATCGCCGGCAATTGATTGGTCGGATCGGCTACAAGCTTCATTAAAGATAAGAGTGCAGAAAAAAGTGCACTGACAATCATTCCGGTCAGAATCAGACTTAAGACACGATTTTGTTGCGCGTGTTTAGCAATGATTAAAACAATGAATATGCTAGCTAAACCAAATCCGAAGGCAAATAAAGTGACGAAAAAACTGGATGCGCCAAGTAAGATCGCGAGGGCCGCGCCTAGACCTGCACCGGATGCGGCACCGAGGAGGTCAGGTGAAACCATCGGATTTTGGAACAGAGCTTGAAAGCATGAGCCGGCGAGCGAAAGACCTGCGCCGACAAAAAGCGCCAGAATAAGGCGAGGGAGACGGATGTGAAAAAGTGCGATGGCGGCGGCATCGGGCCAGCTTTGCTCTTGCGGGATGAGCGGATTGATGAGAAGAAGAAAGGTGTCTTTTAGAGAAATTGGAAAGCGCCCTAGCGTACAGGAGAGAAGGAACACCGCGATCAGCAAGATGATCAGGATGACTTTAGTACGGCGATAGGCTTGTAAAGACGTATTCATGCCTCCTCCTTTTGTGCGGCAAGAAAAGCAGCTGTTGATTCTTTTGCATTAAGATCGATGACTGGACCTAGACTTTTCAAGTGTGCATGTAATTCGTCGTGACGCTTGGCAAGGAGCTCCAGTTGACTGGGCGCGAGGCCCCGGCGATTGGCTTGCTTAAAGAGTTGCGCTTGGCTTTTGAAAACCCAAAAACCCTGTAGTTTTTCATCCAAGAAAGGCATGAATTGATTGAACCAATCGTCATCTAAAAGCTCTAATCCACCAATCTCATCTAAGATCAAAACCGCATCTTGCTGCTTCGCTTGCTTGAGCTGATCTAAAATCAGTGCTTTGAGTTGCTCCAAGGGGAGTACGCATGAAGGTGGGCCTGGCTGCTGGTTTTGAGCAGAATGTCTTGGATGAGTTTGTAAGGGGACCTTTTCAAGGGGTCTGGGACCGAGAAACTGATCAATGGCTTGCTGCAGATGCGCTTCTTGAATATTTTTCAGCTGTTTAAGATGAGGCCCAAAAGCTTCGGCTGTGAGGGGGCAAAAGCTCAGTTGACCGTGATTCATGCGACGCACGGTGATGAAGCCAAAGCAAGGTTGACTGATGTTCTCCTTTAAGAGTTGTCGAATTAGGCTAGATGATTTACCTGAGCCGGAATGACCGGTATAGGTGATGATT
>JAEWGS010000019.1 GCA_023388205.1 Bacillota bacterium | reverse complement strand
ATCCGATAGAATCTGGTGAAGTTGTAGTGACTGTCGAGGATGAGGATGGCAATAAGTCTGATCCTAAGAAAGTTACTGTACAAGATAAGGAAGTACCCACACCTGTGGAGCCAGAGCCTGGCAAGTTCATTGTCCCGCCAACTGAAGGCGATACAGAGCTGAAGCTCAAGCCGCCGGCAGAGGATGTGACGAAGATTACGGCTGAAATTCCTGGAAATGGCACCGTGGTGCTCGAAAAGGATGAAAATGGCAACTGGATTGCGCCTAATAACCCGGGTGTGACTGCCGAAGAAAAGGATGGCTATTTGGTCATTGGTCCTTTGAACCCGATCGAAAAAGGCGAAGTGACGGTTACGGAAGAAGAAAACGACGGCGAGTGGGTTAAACAGGCGGTCGACGTGATTGAGAAGAATGATAATAATAAGCCGACCCCCATTCCCGGTCCTCAGCCCAACCCCATCCCCGTTCCGATTCCGGGCGATGGTGGTGAGCCTGAAGTGAAGCCTGTCGTCCCCGAGATTCAGCAGCCGACCGTGGGTGACACCGAACTCGTGATCACGCCGCCGGCAGACGACGTGACGAAGATTATCGCGAAGATCCCGGGCACGGGTATCGTGATGTTGGAGAAAGGTGAAGACGGCAAGTGGACCTCTCCGAACAAGCCGGGTATCTGGGTTGAGGAGAAAGACGGCAAGCTCGTTGTGAAACTCATTGACCCGATTGAAGCGGGCACCGTTGAGTTGGTCGTTAAGACGAAGACGGGCGAGAGCTCCGACACGAAGGTCATTGAAGTGAAAGCTCCTGCGGTCACGAAGGCAACGACGACGCAGGCGACGACACAGAGCAGCAGCCAGGCGGGCGGCGGACAAAATGGCCAGCAAAACGGTGGCTCAAAAGTGCCGACGACGGGTGAAAACCAGGCGCAGCTCCCGATCATGGGTGGACTCTTGGCTCTTGCAGCCTTGGTGATCTTCCGCAAGCGCATGGCTGAGAAAGCCTAATCAAAAAACAAAACGGACGCAGCTTCTTGCGTTCATAGACAGAGAGGTCGATGGTCTGAGTGCCATCGGCCTCTTTTGATCTGATTTTGTTTTTTGTTCATCAGGAAAACAAAAAATCCACATAAAAACCTATTGAAAAGCACAGAAGTTGTGGATAATATACACATAATCAAAAAGAGACGGGAATCACTTTTTGCAAAGCGCCGAAACTAGGGTGCTTCGGAGGTGAAAACAGGTCATGAGCAAGCAGCTATTTGAACAGTATGAGGCCATTTTGTTATCCGAGCTTTTACCTGCACTCGGTTGCACCGAGCCGATCGCGATCGCTTTGGCGGTTAGTCAAGCGCGCAAGGTCTTAGGGCGAATTCCTGATCGGATCGACCTTTATTGCAGCGGTAACATTATCAAGAATGTGCGAGCTGTCGTTATTCCGAATTCTGGAGGCAAGAAAGGTTTAGAAATCGCTGCAGCACTGGGGCTTTATGGTGGTAACCCGGATCTTTTACTTGAGGTTTTGAGTGAAGTCAATGAGATACATCGCGAACAAGCCTGTCAGTATGTCAAAGAAAATCGCATTTGTGTCCATCACGTCAAAGACGAGCCGAATCTTTATTTGCGCTGTGAAGCCTTTAGTGGCGACGAGAGTTCATTGACGGAAATTAAATACGATCACACCCATTTCAATCGCATTGAAAAAAATGGTGAAGTCCTATTTTCAGCTGGCATTGAGACCATTGATGACCATCACATGGATTTGTCTTGTCTCAATCTCAAAAATATTTATGAATTCGCAGAGACTTGGCCGATTAACGATGAAGCGCATGCTGAGCTCAAAGCGGCTTTGGATCGGCAGATTGAGTACAACCAGGCGATAGGCCAAGAGGGGATCAATCATGCTCACGGTGCAGAGATCGGCCGCATTACGCTCTTTTCAAACATGAATCATTTGGTCGAGCAACAGTGTATCGCTTATGCGGCGGCAGGTTCAGATGCGCGTATGAGCGGATGTGGTTTTCCGGTTGTGATCAACTCTGGATCAGGCAATCAGGGGATGACGGTGTCGATTCCTTTGATTATTTATGCGACGGAGATGAAACTCAAAAGGGAGCGTTTATATCGCGCTTTGATGCTCGCAAATTTAGTGGCGATTCACCAAAAACGTTTTATTGGAAAGCTCAGTGCCTTTTGTGGCGTGGTGTCCGCTTCTGCAGCTGCTGGAGCCGGGCTGGCTTATTTGATGAACCTGAATTTTGAGCAGATCTGCAAAGTGATCACGAACACTTTGGCGACAAGTGGCGGCATGGTCTGCGATGGTGCGAAACCTTCTTGTGCTGCGAAGATCGCGGTCTCTTTGAACAATGCCATGATGGGGATCAACATGGCGCGCATGGGTAAGAGTTTTGAAGAAGGGGACGGCATCGTCGGCAAAAATGCGGAGGCCACCATTCGAAATGTGGGTCGTATGGCACGCGTGGGGATGAGTTCAACGGACGAAGAAATTCTCAATATTATGATTCACCCGGGATGCTGCGATAACGACAACTAAAAATACGGGCGCTTTGCGGGATAGGGTCTCTGCAAATTGCAAAGCTCGGATTTAACTTCAAAGAAAGAGGTAGCAAAAGATGGACAGAAAAAAGGTGATCGGTGTATCAGGGAGCATGATGCGCGACCAAGGTGGACCTTTCCCAGGATATCCGAGAGCTTATATCAATCACGATTATATGCGTACTGTGGCTGATATGGGTGCCATGCCGTTGATGCTGCCATGTCTTTTTGACCAGAGTGAGGAGACGCAACGAGCCTACGCGAAGCAAGCGGTCGAGCACATTGATGCGCTGATTTTGAGCGGCGGACACGATCTGTTCCCCCCTCTTTTGGGTCAAAGCTGCCGTCAGAAACTCGGTGCGACCTGGCCCGAGCGGGATCACTATGATCTTTTACTTTTCCATGAGGCGATGGAGCAGCAAAAACCTGTGTTGGGTATTTGCCGAGGCTTCCAGCTTATTTGTGCGCACTTTGGCGCAGAACTTTTGCAGGATTTGTCTTACGCAGATCATGAGCTTTTGAAGCATGAGCAAGGCCACACGACGACACTCAAGACGCACGAAGTGACTTTTGAGCGCGGAACAGCCTTTTATGAAGTATATGGCCCGAAAACGATGGTTAATAGCTTCCATCATCAGGCGGTGACGGAGGTGAAAGCGCCCCTTCGTATCTGTGCCAAAGCGTCTGACGGTGTCATTGAAGCCGTCATGCATGAATCGCTGCCTGTGTACGGTGTCCAGTGGCATCCTGAAATGCTCTCGGGTGTTTGCGAAGAAACCAAACGCATGTTCCAAACGCTTTTGCTGAAGGACTAACTGCAAAAGCTTTGCGATGTCTGAGAAAGCTTCAGGCGCATTCTATTGAAATCTGAGAGGGCTGTGCTCAAGTAGACGACGACACCCCTCTAGGATATACACAAAAAAGATAGGAGAACACGATGAGGTCTACAAGAGAAAAATTTGGATTTTGGTCCATCGTTTTGTTGTGTGTCAACGCAGTCATAGGCTCTGGGATTTTTTTGAGCCCCGGCGGCGTTATTCTCAAAGCCGGTACGCTGACGCCTCTGGTCTATGTGCTCGCGGCGGTCTTCGCAACGATCCTAGCCATGATCTTTGCTTCGGCGGCTAAGTACACGAATAAAAATGGTGCGGCTTATGCCTATACCAAAGTGGCCTTCGGCGGGGATCTGGGTTTTTATATTGGGATCACGCGTTTCGTGGCGGCGGCGATTGCCTGGGGTGTGATGGCGACCGCAGTGGTTCGCTCCGTGATGCATATTTTTGGAATTGAAGCGAACCATCAGAATATTACGATTGGCTTTATTATCTTGATGCTGGTGGTGTTGGGCATTGTTTTGTCGGGCACCAAAGTCACCAAGATTGTTTCGAATATCTCGAGTGCCGGTAAATTTTTGGCCTTGGTTTTGGCGATTGTCGCCGGTTTTGTGATTTTCTTCTTGACGGGACAGAATCACTTTAATGAAGTGAATACAGTCAAGAATGAAGCGGGTGATCTGCTCGTCAAGCCGATGAATTTGAGCGTATTTGTTACAGCAGTGATCGCGGCTTTCTATGCCTTTACAGGATTTGAATCCGTGGGCAGTGCGGCGTCTGAGATGGAAGAACCTGAGAAGAACTTGCCACGTGCGATTCCTCTTGCGATGATGGGCATTGCGTTGATCTATCTCGGCATGGTGACGGTTTGCATGATCATTAATCCGGTCGACATTATGACGTCGAAGCAGCCTGTGGTTTTGGCTGAGGCCTTTAAGAATCCTGTGCTCAAAGCTTTGATTACCTACGGTGCCATTATTTCGATGTTTGGGATTAATGTGGCGGCGGCTTTTTCTACCCCTCGTATTTTTGAAGCGATGGCGAAAGAAGGGCAGGTGCCAGAATTCTTGTGCCGTCAAAATAAAGCGGGCGTTCCTTACTATTCATTTGTTGTCACCGCAATCTTGGCAATCTTTGTGCCGATGGCCTTCAATTATTCGATGAACGGCATCATGATCATTAGCTCTATTGCGCGTTTTGCTCAATTCTTGATTGTGCCTTTGGCCGTGATCATTTTCTATCTGGGACGTTCCAAAGAGAGTGCCTTGCCCGCCAAGAAAAATTTCTTTACCGATGTGATTTTGTCGATCGTGGGCTTCGTTTTGACGATTTTCTTGCTCTATAACTTTGATTGGGTGGGGAACTTCACAACGAATGGCGCGCCGAATTATTTTGCTATCGTGGCGATGGTCGTCGGCTATGTTGTTTTGCCGATCGTGCTCTATGTGCCTTATAAGATGGGTCTTTACAAAAAGACGAAGTAAGCCAAAAGCGTCCGGTTTGAATCGGACACAAATGAATCAGACACTAAAAAGGCTGCTGGGTATTCCGAGCAGCCTTTTTTGGCATTAGAAAGCCTTATCGTTAGAAAGTCTTATCGTTAGAAAGCCTAATTATCGCTCCAGTTTTCTTCATCATTATTTTCATCGGGGATGTCCCAATTCGCGGGAGCTTCTTCGACCTCAACATTCGTCGTATTCAAGCTTTCGTCGCGGCGTGTTTCTTCAGGATCGTGATTGATGCCTGTGGGGATGCTACGGCCGGGCTGAATGAGTGGAGGCTCCGTGGCCTTTTGCACTTGTTTTTCGATGACTGGAGTGCGATCGACGGCCTGTCCAGGATTGTTCTTGCTGTTAAACCAAGAGGCTTCATAATCTGCATCTGAGTTCCACAAGAACCATTCGTCATAGCCCGCTTCATACACCGCCTGAATTTGAGCACGAACTTCCTCGCGGCCATAGGGGATGTAACGTCCTTCTCCGAGATAAGAAGCTGTGAAGGCCTGTAAAAAGGGTCTCACATGGGCATAGATATTCGATTGCTGAGGCGTTAATAAAGCGTTCCCTGCATTAAGGGCGGCGAGGACGAGTTTTTGAGGCTCCGCATCTGGGAGCCGGAAGGTGTAATTGCCGATGATGGTTCCGATCCCATTCGCACGTTCATCACTAAAGTGCGAGGGGTACACCATGGGTGAAATATTGTCGAGTCCCGTTAAACCCAAGCTGGTCCAATCTTGACCAATGGTTGTGCCGTCAGAAGGGAAGACCATGACCGTACCAAAGCAGTCGAGTCCGATGGGGATCCCCAGACGATCCGTGATCGCTGCACGCATGTATTCAATAAAACGATTGATCGCTTGTGCGCGAGTGGGCACACGATCACTGGTCCAGTTCTTGGGTGTCTTCACGTAAATGTCTTCACCGTTGAGACTATCTCCTGAGGGAAAACGGACGTAGTCGAGTTGAATTTCATCTACGCCCATGCTGATGGCTTCTTCAGCAACATCAACCAAATAATCCCAGACTTCAGTATTGTAAGGTGAGGTAAAGGCTTTATTCCCTTCAAGAGGCCAAATGAGGGGCTTCCCATTTTGCCCAGTCAGACAAAGATCCGGCCGTTTATTGGCGAGATTCGAGTCGTTAAAACACACGATGCGGCCAATGACGTGAATGCCCTCATGCTTCAGCATCTGAATGATGCGACCGATATCAATATTCAAGGTTGCAGCTTCTGTTTCTAAAGCGAGCGGGATGTTCGTCCGATAGGTAAAACCGTAGTTTTCTTTGATATCGAGCACCACCGCATTAACCTCAGTTTGACGGCAAATATCGATGACCTTTTGAAGATTTTCGCCGGTCGAAATATAGAGGCCCTTGGCCTTGAAGTGCTGATACTCAACTTTTTCAGCGATGGAAGGAAGGGGGCCAAAATAGGCTTCAAGCATTTCTTTGGTTGCTTGGTCGCTTTCGCTCATCACTTCGGCCTCACGGGTCCGTCTTTCATCTGCGACGAGTGAAAGTGGGTCAGGCGCTGTTTGAGACGCGCCCGTATTGAGGGCGAATTTGGGCAGATCGACCTCTACCTTATGGCAGGCGCTGCTTGAAAAAACGAGGCTCAAAAAGAGCGCGGTCAGTTGAACTGCTTTGGCATGACGCAATGTAGAGTAAAAGCCTCCTGACGTGAAAATAAAGGTTTAGGTCTCAAAGAGATGGCTGAGAATGCCATGCGGGGCATCTTCTAGTGCCTGTTTGCGACCACAAACCCAATCATAATAGCGCTTAGCCCCACGAATTTCATCTGCAAGAAGACCAAGTCGGATCGGCTGATCTTTGACAAAAGCATCGATCGCTTCATTTGCAGAGCGCATGGGAAAGTCAGGGAGTGCCAAACGGTCCATGCTGTAATTGTTTTCGAGGAGACGCTTCAAAGAGGCATCATCGTAGTAGTAGAGCGCTGTGCTGTGGGGATCTGCGTTAAGCAGAATCGCGAAGCCTCTGAAACGCAAAGCGAGGGTCTGACCAACCTGGGCGATATCTAAGCAACGGTCCAAGTTAGGGACCAAAAATTTGAAACGCGCATCATCGCCACCGCAATATTGATAGAGCACATCTGAAATGAACCATTGTTTGAAGCGCTGGCGCTCAACTTCAGGGATGCGTGAAAAAGCGGGATGCTCAAAACCTGGACGCAGCAAATGTGTTCGAAGCAAGTGATAAAGCTCGAGCTTTTGATCGTCGTCTAGGAGCTGATCAGCGATGATTTTTTTTGCGATTTTGCTGATCGCGGGCTCAGGGAAGGTCAGGAGCATGCGATCGAGTAGGCGACGTTCCTGATAGGCGAAGCGAAGGGGAAGCTCTGAGAAGCAAGCGGCGATAAAAGATTCGCCAAAAGGCGTCTGCATCAAAATTTGATAACGCTCACAAAAGGCTTCTAAACTTTCCCCTTGATCTTGAGCGTGCCCTGCTTGCTGGACGAGCGCTGCGAGCAGATCTCGTTCATTTCCGTTGAGCGGGGCAAAATCGACAAAGCAGTTTTTGAAGATGAGCGGGCGTCTTTGTCCTTTGCCTTCTTCAAAACGCAGCTGAAAGGCCATGTCTGAGAGGAGCTTTTGCAAATCAGGGTTCGGGAAGATACTTTGGAAAACGTTGAAGGCCCTTGAAAAGCTGAGCCAAGAACAGCGCTCGAGACAAATTTGATGAATCCGCTTGCGCTCGACAGCATAGAGATTGTAAGCAAAAGCAGCCGCTAATTGCGCCAGTTCATCTGAACTGAGACCGCGGCCAAAATGAGACACTTCGTCGTCGCTCATTCGTGTCAAGCGAGATAAAAGCTGATCGATGCTGCCTTCTTTGAATAGATAGGTTTTCTCATGGGGGAGGCGATGGGTGCGACGAATGCGATCTTTTGCATCTTGAATTTGATGTAAATGGAGGGAACGAATGGACGCGCGAATATCGGCAGAACGACCGGATTGTTCACGCTCAGCAGTCTCTGGATCAGGATCTAAGTTTTTTGCAGGCTCAGTCTGGAGCAAGGCTGCATCGGAGGTGACTCCATTCTCAGCAAGTGGTTCGTTTTGAGCGTCATTTCGCTCGTCGCTACGGACTTCGCGGTCAGCATGGGTAGGGTTTGATCTTGTCCCTGACATCTTGGCGCGCTCCATTTTCGCCTGCGGACTATAGCTTAAATTCAAAAGACTTTTGGCTCGAATTTTGGCAGCCATGGCATTCTCCTTGAATACAAAAGCCGGATCAAAGCCCGGCCTTTGTATACCATTCTTCAGTTCATTAGGCTTCTTCGGTCGTTTCAGTCTGCTCCGTAGAAGAAAGGCGATGCAGGGACTTTTCCCGCTCGTGGAGGGTGTCTGCAATACGCTGAGCAGAGTCGGTCATTTCCGCTCCAGAGGTCGACAGTCTGAGGCTGATATCCGCGATGTTTTGGTCAAAATCTTGCAGGGTGTCTGCAACGGTTTGCCGCATTTTATCAGAGAAATCAATGATGACCGACTGAAGTTTTTGGGTTAATTCGGTGAGCGTTTCATCAATCGCCTCGGACTGGTGGCTCAAGCGATCCGCATTTTGATTCATCTCGAAGGAGAGGCGACGGATGTCGCCGACCATCGCGGCACTACCATTACCGAGGTTGTCCAAAAGCTTAGCGAGCTCGCCATTTTCACGATTGAGCTGTGTGACGAGCGTTTTGATTTCTTCGCTCGCTTGTCCAACCCGTGTTTGCAATTGATTTTCAAAGCGATCAATGACATCGGTAATCCGCTCAGCAAAGCGGAGGTTTTGCTCACCCAGCGCTTCGGCAAAGTGGTCGGTCTGCTGCTGATAAGCCTCGAGCATAGAAGCATTTTGGGTCTGCAAGGCATCTTGCAATTGACGATTATGCTCACCGAGTTCGCTTTGGAGCGTTTGACTATACGTATTGATGGCTTCGGTGAAACGATTGCTTTCTTCGTTGGAACGCGTGTTCCAGACTTCAATGGACTGCGAAAGCTGTTTGATATCTGCGCCGAGACTCTCGTTTTCGCCAGAGTAGAGGCCTTCTAATTTTTCACAGACCTGACCGAGACGCTCCAAAGAGGTATTGGTCGCACGCAAGTCTTGACTCCACTGTTCACGTGACTCAGACAAGTCGGCCAAGGCTTTTTTCGTCTGCTCTTGGATGTGGAGGCTATCTTCTCTTGCTTGGCTCAGGGCCTGCATGGAGAGGTCAAAGCCTGAACTGGCGTTATGCAATTCTTCGACGAGATGATCTGTTTCTAGAAATAACGGGGTCAATTCATGGTTGAGCTTGGCACCGAGCTGCTGGGTAAAAAGACCTGCAAGCTCGCTCATGCCTTTTTCTTGGCGCTGCTGTAAGGTCTCAGAAAGGGCGGCAAGATTTTGCGTGGAGCTTTGGATCGCGGGGGCGATTTCTTTTTCCATCACGATGCGAACGTTTTCGGCGACTTTTTCTGCGAGTTGGTGATCGACTAAGCCTTGAACCGTTTCGCTGAGCACGGAGACCGATTCGACCATTTCGCGATCGTATTGAACGAAAGAATCGATTAAGACAGCAGTACCAGCAAGCTCCTCAAAGATAGGAAGACGGCGGGTGAGCATTTCAGCGAGGTAATTCATGCTGCGCTTCAGTTCATTGCGTTGGCGTTGGCTCGCAAAGAAGATCAAGAGCGAGAAGAGTAAGCCGATTAAGAGAGGCCAGGCTGCGAGATTCATCACATTGGTGTATTCAGAGGAAAAAAGCGAACGCCCTATTAACCAGAAAACACCAGAGCAAAGGAAAGAAATGGTCAGCATCTGAATGGGCACTTCGTAACTCAATGCTGTAAATTCACCACGCGTGAGCAGGTTTTCTAAAGTGAAAAGTTTGTGCGGATCGCAGATCCATTTACCTTGGTAAATTCGAGCGGAGTCGTCGACAATGCGGTCGGCAGCACTGTGTAAAAGTTCATAGTCGCTGGAACAAAGGGACGCGTGCACGGCATCGAGATTGGCGATATCACAGCGCTCTAGCTCAGAGATGTTTTGGGCCGAACTCAGCAAAACAATGTTCTTTTTTTCAAAAAGTTTACGATTGCTGACCAAAAAATAAACACCGGCAACAGCAATGATCAGAGTGATGATAAAGAGCATCGCCCAGTAAGCCATACCTTGAATACCAATTGCATAAAACGTGAACATGATCCCTCCGCAGACATCCAGATGGCGCAGTTTTTTGACGCCAATTTGCCTTTAATGATAGCGCCCAGAGGAGCTCCTTCGCAAGAGAAAAAACTCGCATTTTGACAAAAATGTTACAAGTCTGACATGGTTTATAATAAATGCTTCGATGGAGCCAAATCTGCGAACGGATGAGATCAAAAGCGAAGTCATGCAGGTGTGCAGCAAATTTTGAGCAAAGATTTCGCTGGCGATGATGAGAAGCTGCATGATGAGAAACTGCATCAAGATGAGTCCAGAACCCAATCAAAGGCTGCGCGTGGGCTTTTGGGCTTGCTAAGAGGGTTTTTAGGTTTGTCAAAAAGGATGCGATCTTAAAGGCTGTGAGCGGATTCATCATATAAAAACGGTTTCATCGTATAAAACAAGTCATAATTAGTAAGTCATTATTTTAGAAACAACAAAAGAATTAAGAGAATTAAAGGGTGTAGAGAAGAGGGTTTGAGCGAAACGATGAACGCAGAGCAACTCAAAGAAATGAAGCGCCGGCGGACTTTTGCGATTATTTCGCATCCGGACGCAGGTAAGACGACGATGACGGAAAAACTCCTTTTGTATGGAGGTGCCATTCGTTCTGCCGGTGCAGTTAAGGCCAGAAAAGCGGCGATGCACGCGACCAGTGACTGGATGGAAATCGAAAAGCAACGTGGTATTTCGGTGACGAGTTCAGTCATGCAGTTTGAATATGACGGCTATTGCATCAACATTTTGGATACCCCAGGTCACCAGGACTTTTCGGAGGACACGTATCGGACGCTTTGTGCGGCGGATGCGGCGGTCATGATGGTCGATGCGGCGAAGGGTGTGGAGCAGCAAACGATCAAGCTCTTTGAAGTTTGTCACATGCGCGGGATTCCGGTTTTTACCTTTGTCAACAAAATGGATCGTGCGGCCAAAAATCCTTTTGACTTGATGGATGAAATTGAAAAAGTGCTCGGCATTCGCTCTTGTCCGATGAACTGGCCCATCGGGATTCACGGGGATTTCAAAGGCGTCTACGATCGGACGCATCAGCGAGTAGAGCTTTTTGATCGAGAAGGTTCGGAGCACGGCGCGAAACAAGTAGAGGTCCAGGTTGCTTCGGTCGATGATCCGCAGCTCGAGTCCCTTTTGGGCAGCTCTTACTGTGCGGATTTACAAAATGATATCGAGCTTTTGGATATTGCAGGAGATGCCTTTGATTTGAAACGCTTTTTGGCGGGGCAGATCACGCCAATCTTTTTTGGTTCTGCTTTGACCAACTTCGGTGTGGAGAGTTTCTTGCGCTACTTTTTGGAATTGGCGCCTGCGCCGGCCCCTCGCAACCTCAAAGATGGCGCGGTCAATCCAGAAGATGAGCAATTTAGTGCCTTTGTCTTTAAGATTCAGGCCAACATGAATCCGGGTCACCGCGATCGTTTGGCTTTTATGAGAATCTGTTCAGGCGTTTTTGAAAAAAATATGGAAGTGACCCTGGCGCGGGACAACAAAAAAATTCGTCTGGCGCAGCCGCAGCAATTTATGGCGGACGAGCATAAGGTGGTTGAGACGGCTTACCCAGGTGACATTATCGGTTTATTCGACCCCGGCAATTTTCGAATCGGCGACAGCCTCTATACGGGGAATCAGAAAAAGGAGTTTACGGATATTCCTATTTTTCCGCCTGAGCATTTTGCGCGCATTGAGCCCAAAGATTCGTTGAAACGCAAGCAATTTACCCGCGGTATGGAGCAACTTTCCCAAGAAGGTGCGGTTCAGCTCTATAAAGAACATGGTATTGGAACCGAGGTATACACGGTCGGCGTGGTTGGCATTTTGCAGCTCGATGTTTTGACTTACCGCTTAGAAAATGAATACAAGGCAGAAGTCATTCGCACGCCTTTGCCTTACCGGTATGCGCGATGGATCGATTTTGAAGAGGGCAAGGAGCGTCCAGCGGATTCTTTGGTCATCACATCGACCTCTCTTTTGGTCGAGGATCGATACGGACGCAAAGTCTTACTCTTTGAGTCACCATGGGCCATCGATTGGGCTTTGGATCGTAACGAGGGTTTGATTTTGAAGACGATTAGCGAAGCTTAAAAAGCGGGGCGAAGCGGGAAAGAGACCAAGCATGAAGCGCGATCGGATGCGCGATCTGATGCGCGAGCGAAGCTTTTGATGTGTATAATTTCAAACGCATGTAAATAATGGAGGCACTATGTCAGGTCATTCAAAATGGAATAATATCAAGCGTAGAAAAGAAGCGGCGGATGCGAAACGCGGTGCAATTTTTACCAAAATTGGGCGTGAAATTGCGGTGGCTGTGCGTGAAGGTGGCGCCGATCCCGATACGAATCGTAAACTCAAAGATATCATCGCCAAAGCCAAAGCGAATAATATGCCGAACGATAACATTCAGCGCAGCATTACTCGTGCGGTCGGCGGACAAGATGGGTCCAACTACGAAGAAATTAGTTACGAAGGTTATGGTCCAGGCGGTGTTGCGGTTCTCGTTCGCTGCTTGACGGACAATCGCAACCGAACGGCGGGTGATGTGCGCCATCTCTTTGACCGCAATGGCGGTAACTTGGGAACGACGGGTTGCGTGAGCTTTATGTTCAAGAGTCGTGGCCGAATTTTGATTGCTGGCGAAAACCTAGACGAGGACGCTTTGATGATGGCTGCTTTGGAAGCGGGCGCAGATGATGTCGCCGATCAAGGGGAAAACGAAGATGATGAGCGCCTCTTTGAAGTCGATTGCGATCCGGAGGTTTTTTCGGATGTGAGAGAGGCTTTGGAGGCGGCCAATTATCGTATTGCTGATGCGGAAATCACCTTGATCCCCGACAACTATGTGAGTGTGGACGAGGAAACCGAGCAAAAGCTAGAGAAGCTGATTGATTCACTCGAAGATCATGATGACGTGCAAAACGTCTATCACAATATTGAGGAAGACTGAGTCCGCGCTAAAAAAGTTTCTTGCGCGCTTAAAAAAGTTTTTTGTTTGATCTCAAAGAAGTCTGAGTTTGCCCTGTGTCAAATTCAGGCTTCTTTGATTATGGGCTGAGGATTTTATTTTTAGACTCAGGCCGCTTCTCGCTATAATGGAAACAAAATAGATCCCTGTGAGCGATGAGCAGAAAGGATGCCTACGACGTGAAAGTGCCTTCCCACAAAAATCATTTGCGCTGGCCTCGTCTTTTGCAAAAGATGAAGCGAGGCACACAGGTTGCGCCCTCAAAGACAGTAGAGGAATCGACACAAAGCCATACTGAACAGACGGCGTCGTCGCGTTTGGCGCGCCAGCAAATGGATGATTTGAGGCAGGTGATTTCGCGAGGGGACGGCGCGCGCCACAGCAAGGAGTATCGTGATGGAGCTTCGGCTTTGGATCCTGTTTTAGAGAGGCGAAGAGCCTTGGGCCAAATCCGAGTGGTGGCTTTTGTGGGCCCGAGCGGAACCGGCAAAAGTACCCGTGCTTTGGAACTTGCGAAATCCCTTCAAATTCACTACCTCATTGACGACGGACTTTTGATTCATGGGAGTCGCATTCTCGCTGGGAGTAGTGCCAAAAAAGCGACCACGCGAATGGAGAGTGTTCGCCAAGCGATTTTTGTCGATGAGAGCCGAGCTGAGAACATGCGGCGCGCCTTGGCTCGAAGCCAACCCGAAAAATTACTTATTTTGGGGACTTCAGATGGGATGCTCAGTAAGATCTGTACCAACCTTTGGCTCAAGCCCCCTGTACGAACGGTGCGAATTGACGACATTGCAAGCGAAGCGGAACAAAGAGCGGCCAAAACGGCGCGTTTAGAGGGGGGACACCATACGATCCCTGTTCCGAGCCTTGAAATTAAGCATGAGTTTTCTGGCTACTTGTCGAATCCTTTTGCGGCGATTCGGCGCGGGGTCGACCGTGGTCTGGATCGCGGGCGAGAATGGGCGGGTAATTTGAACCCAGATAACGAGGTGATTCCGCCTGGGGATGGCTTGATTGATCCGCAAGATCGCACCGTTGTCCGTCCGACTTTTTCTTCCATTGGCCGCTATCGTATTTCTGATGAGGCCCTTGAAAGTTTGATTCGTTTAATTGTGATGGAAACAGAAGGGGTCCAACAAGTATCTAGAATTCATCTGTTGATTGAACGGCTTGGCGTGGTGATCCAGTTGGATCTCACTTTGCTTTATGGGTATCACAGTGAGCAGGTTTTGACGCAAGTGCAGCAGCACGTGGCTCGAAAGCTTGAGGCCCTGACTTCTTTGAACGTTTTGAGCGTCCATGTCCGGGCGACGCGCTTAGCTTTAGAATCTTAATAAAGAGCCGCAGGCGGAAGCTGAACGTAGCGGTAAAGAGCAGGAGCAAACGATGAAAGAAACGATTGATACCGCGCCGATTCATGCGGCGTATGAAAAAAAGGGGCATTGTCCACTTTGTCTTTTGCGCGAACAAATGGAACAAGACCTGCTGACCTATTATTGTGGCCCGAGTTTGATGGAAGTTGCTGTGCGTCAGCAGACCAATGAACGCGGATTTTGCGCCACGCATTGGCGTAGACTTTTGGCGAGGAGTCAGAATCGTCTGGGCTTGGCTTTGCTTTTGCATACGCATCTCAAAGAGCATCTCGAGAAGGCTCGAAAAACGAGCTCGAGCCAAGCTCGCTTTAGTTTTCGTAAGGTCGCTTCAAAAAATAGTGAGCGTCTTTTGGATGAGGCGAAGGACTGCTTAATTTGTGAACGCAAAGAACGGACGATGGCGCGTTACATTGAGACGATTTTTGCAGAATATCAGAAGCAGCCTGATTTTAGATCAGAAGTGCTTCAAGCCGCGTACTGTCAGTTGGATGCCTTGTTGCTTTTAGATCGAGCAGAACAGCTGTTGGGAAAAAGACAGCTGGAGGAATTCGAAGAGGGACTGAAACAAAATTATTGCGCGCATGTGCAAAAGCTCATGGATTTGACGCAGGCTTACGCAGAACATTTTGATTATCGGCGGCAAAAAGATCCGTGGGGTGAAGAGCAAGAGGCCCTAAAATATTGTGAGCAATTTTTAGGTATGGAAGAATGCAGCCTCAGCGATTTAGAAGCCTTGCAGGAGAAGGGCAGATGAAAGCGACGTCAAGTGAAATCAAAAAGGTAATCGAGAGAGAAGTTAAGGGCAAGCGCGATGTGCCGGCAGCTGCCTCGTCGGCGGGTGCTTATGGGGCAACTGCTTCGCCGAGGGACGATTTGGAGACAGCTGTTTCGCTGAGGGACGCCTTGGCGACGACGGCCGTCTCGCGCAATCCTTTTCGAACGGATACAAAAGTGGAACTTGAGCGAGGGAAGATCTCTGAATGGATAGATTTAGAGTGGGAAGACTCAGAAAACGCTGAGCCGCTCGCTTTGTCTTTCGATGATTTGGAGATGTCGCAAAAACGGATCTATTTTTTGACGGGCTATGGTATCGGGCGTGCGCCCAAAGCGGAAGCGATGAAACGTCTCTGCGAATTTTTAGAAGCCTGGACGAAAGATGAGCGAGCGGATGCTTCACTCATAATCTGCGGGGAAGCTTGGCACAATTGCGAAGATGCGACCTGTCTGATGCATCTTAAAACTTTGAGTGAGCAAGGGCAGACGATTTATATGGATGAATTGACTTGGGCGGAGGCGAAACAGCTATTTCAGAACGAGCCCGACTGGATCTGTATTTTGTCGCAGGCTGATGTCTACCTCAAATTAGCTAGAGCGGCGCAGGTGATCACACTTTCTTAAAGACGTAACCTTTTCGCACAAGAGATTTAATGCGATTGTTTTACTTCGTCCTTTTTTTGTCGGAGCTTCCTTTTTATAATTAACTGTTACAAGGAACAGGCGTCTTTACTGATCAAAGTTTAATTTTGAGCAGATGCCTTTTACAAATAACACAGGAATAGGTCAGAATTGATGAGCCTAAGGGCGAATGGATGGAGCTTAGCATGCCGAAGACACCAGTGATTAATTTGTCAGAATCTTTTGCGAACACAGAGGCCGCTATGGATCGTTTGCGCTTAGAAATTAAGACGATGGATCGCTTGGGGATGCCCTATGCGAAAGTGCGTCATGGTGTGGCGATGAACCCCGAAATGGGCACTTTGATTAATACTTTGCGCGTTACCTTGCGTCAAATGAAAGATGAGGGGACGATTTCGACCTATTTTGGGGGTGAAAAATTTGGCCCCTTCGATTCAGATGTGAGGAAGGCGCTGCGCATGTGCCCTGATCTGCGCCGTGACGAGGACTGGGCTCGGCGAAATCGTGAGATCTCTGTCGTTATTTTGAAAAAGTTCAACGCCTAAGGGAAGCTGAAATTAACGCCTGAGGACCTATGCGTGGGAGCTTTGAGGGGATTGACAAAAGGCGCCCAAAGTTCGATGAGTCAAGGTGGCTCAAAGGCTCGAATAGGATCAGAG
>JAEWGS010000103.1 GCA_023388205.1 Bacillota bacterium | reverse complement strand
TGAGCTCTTTTTGGCGCTCACGGGGCAGGACGAAGTTAATCTCATCGCCTGTCAGCTTGCCAAAGCCTACGGACAAGTTCGAAGTCCGCTTTGCCGCGTCAACAACCCCAAGAACATCGACACCATTCGACGTCTTGGCATTACCAATACCTTTTCAAGCTCTCTCATCCTCGCCCAAATGCTCAGCCAAGAAATCGACCACTCTGGACTTTATATCGTCTATGCCCTGCCGAACAGCAATACAGCACTCGTCGAATTCAATTTGCGCGCGGATATCCCTGAAATTGGGATGGAACTCAAAGATATTTCTTTTCCCAATGAAGCGCGTATCGTGCTCATCACGCCCAAAGGTCAGCCCGCTTATCCCGCCAATGGTGACAGCGTACTTGGTGCAGGAGATCGCGTGATGATGGTTTGCGAAAAGTCAGACTTCAATTTGATTCGCGCCCGCTTTGTCGATCAGGAAAGCAGCGTCGAACGTATGGTCAGCGACCTCGAGCAACATTTAGATGCGGACGAGAGGTAAAGTGGACGAAAGTTGAGCGCAGGCAGCGTTTTTTAGTTGCTTTCTTATTTCTAGACAGCCTAGACAGCCAGCTTTTGGAAACCCTTTTGTTCTATTAAATTAAATAAAGCATTAAACGAAGAATAAAGCGCTCAATCATAATCCACTAAGCTGACGACTTCATAGCCCGCGTCTCGAATGAGCGCTGAGCCTCCTTGAAAACTCTTTTCGATCGCAACCGCCACGCCAACGACTTCCGCGCCCGCTTGCTGAACGAGGCTCATCAGACCTTGCATCGCCTGTCCCCGCGCGAGGAAGTCATCGACTAAGAGTATGCGATCTCCAGCTTGAATAAGATTTTTAGACAAACTTAACGAGTAAACATTCTGACGCGTATATGAATGAACTTTGACTTCTAGGATATCAGCGGACAAATTATGGGGCCTGCCTTTTTTGGCAAATATCGCGTTGATTTTCATCGCCTGAGCTGTTGCGAAAGCCAGTGCGATCCCCGAGGCTTCTGACGTCAAAACTTTATCCACTTGACGATCAGAAAAAACTTCGGCAAATGCGCGACCGATATGCTCAATCAAATGAATGTCAAGCCCCTGATTGAGAAAACGATCAACAAGGATCATCTCTCGGTTCTGATTTGAACCTTCGGTATCGATTTTTTCATTTAAGAAGGTCTGTGCACGTTTGAAATTTTCTCCTAGAACCATAAGCACCTCTAGCGAGTTAGTGTACAGCTAGACCCGCTCGCTTTCAACGAAAAACGAAATTAAAAGCAAAGCGATTGAGTGGCAGATTTAATTACGGACTGCCTTGAACTCCTGCCCTCGCGTCTTCCTAGCCTCCTGCCTCCTGTCCTCGCGTCCTCCTATCCGCACACCCTCCCGTCCTGCTGTCCTCGCGCCTGAATCCCCTGACTTAATCGCCTGCCTTAATCGCAAGGCCTAGTTTTTACGGCTTAGTTTTTTAAGATAGATTGGGAATAAGTTCGGTGGTAGAATTTGGAGCGTTTGGCATCAGCTTGCTCTTGATTCATATCGTTCACTAAAAGCGACCGAACACTTGAATCTTGACATGAGCGGCGCATCATCTAAACGTCAACAAAGAACCTCGATAGAGACTCGATGAAGGGCTATGGACAATACACATTCGAAACACTTCGTTTCTAAGCGTGCAATTTCTAAACATGCAGGCTCTAAGAAAGGAAGTGCTAAAAAAACAACCCAAAGCAGTGCTGTGCGCATCAAAAGGCTCGGCACTTTTGGGCGTGTCCACGAGCATCAGATCACGAAACAAAATGATCTTCGCATTTCAAGACGGCGTGCCATCGTCAATCTCCCCCAAAGTTCTCGCATGCGTGAGCTGCCCCGTCTCCACTTGAATGCGCCTCTGACATCTCATCATGCGCCCCAAACTCCTTTGGCCTCCGCCGAAACGAGGCAGCTCGATTTATCCCAAAGCACCCGCCCATCACCTGAAATGACCCCAAAAACAGAATCGCTTAAATTAGAGCCGCTTTCAGAGGGGCAAAAGACCGAAACACGCGCACAAAACAAAAGCGAGAAGCAGGCTGAGCCCGCCAAGCTCGCGGGGCTAGCCGCCAAGCTCTCTGTCTCGCCTTTGAGCAAGACCTTCAAAAGTCTGCGCAGCCGCTTCCTGCAGCGTCCGATCCGTCTTCTCCTTGTCTCTTTTGCGGCGGTGATTTTACTCGGCGCGTCTTTGCTTTCTCTGCCGATTTCCTCTTCGCACCAGGTTTACACGCCCTTCTTAACCTCTCTTTTCACCGCGACTTCTGCTACGTGTGTGACTGGCCTTGTGCTCGTCGACACCTCAACTTATTGGTCCAGTTTCGGACACGGTGTCATTCTCTGTCTCATTCAAATCGGTGGCCTCACCCTAATCACGATTCTGGCAGCTGTACGCATGCTCATGCATCACAGTGCTGGGCTCAAAGCGACTCGAATCGTTCAAAGCAGTGCAGGAAGCGATCGTTTAGGGAGCACGCATCACATTTTAGGGCGTATTTTTGCCGTCACTTTGGCATCTGAAAGTATTGGCGCTGTCTTGTTGACCCTCGCTTTTTGGCGCTATGTTCCTCTGACCGTTGCGCTCCGTAAAGGCATCTTTCACTCGGTATCTTCCTTTTGTAACGCAGGCTTTGATCTCACGGGCGATCTCACCGAGCCCTTTCACTCACTCATTGACTTTCAAAATGACGCTTTTATGTTGCTCGTTCACGCCGCGCTCATCATTGCGGGCGGCCTCGGTTTCATTGTCTGGGATGATCTATTGATGTTGGTTCGCAAGCGGCATAAGCGGCTTCGCTTTCACAGTAAAGTCGTCTTGATCAGCACCTTAATGCTTCTCGTCATCAGTACGCTTTTTTTCGTTTTAGAAGCTTGGTATAACGGTTCGACGGCCTTCGAAGGGCAAAGCGGCCCAGTCGTTTGGCTCAACAGCTTCTTTCAGTCAGTCGCCTTGCGTACCGCGGGCTACAGCAGCTTGGATCAGGCGCATCTCACGGACGCCGCCAAATGGTTCTCTTCCCTCCTGATGATTCTGGGCGGCGGTCCAGGTTCTACCGCAGGTGGCATCAAAGTCACGACCTTTTTCTTGCTCGTTGTCGGCACGATTCATGACCTTTCATCCAAAGGTGGCGATCCAATTCTGTTCCATCACCGCGTTCCCGCCTTGCTCATTCGGCGCAGCTTTTCTTTGCTCGCGGTTGCCTTTGGCATTACTTTTGGGGTTTCCTTCCTGATTTATTTTGCCACGCCGATTACACAAACAGGGCATCTTCACTTTTCAGATATTTTCTTCGAGGCTTCATCCGCCTTTGGCACGGTCGGAGTTTCAGCGCTTGGCACACCCAATCTGCCGATTTTCCCACGAATTGTGCTCTTACTGACCATGTTCTTGGGACGTGTCGGACCGGCAGCCATGGTCATTTCTTTCGGTACAACGCATCTTCGCAAAGCGACCGAAGTGCTTCCCGAGGCCAAAGTCGTCGTCGGATAACTCATACGGTCTATTTGAAATAAGTCACACGTTTTTTGTTTCGCGCTTTACTCTAACGAGCTTTCGCATCAGCGCTCATTCTGCGTCCTTTTTTCTATCTCTAGATGTTGTTGAAAAATTATTTTCCCCGCCCTCAATCCGGCTTTTTCTCGCTGATCCGCTTCTCAGGGATCACTATATATTGTGTTATTTTTCTCTAATCGCTTCTTAAAGAACATGATCCAGTATTTGTCAAGACTTGAAGCCCCTCTTGCTCATCGTTAAACTGAATCCAAATGAAGCTCAAAAGAGGAACGCATGACCATTATTTATGACAGCCTGACAGGACTATGCCAACGCTTTGCCGAGAGTCTCGGTTATCCGGCCTTGCCGATTCAAGATGCCGATCAACTCCCGCCACATGAACCTGTTTTTCTTGTCACGCGTTGTTTCAATTTTGGAGAGATTCCAGAGACGACTTTGCTTTACCTCAACAGCCACGCCAAACAAGTTGTTGGCACGGCGACGAGTGGCAATCGCAACTGGGGCGCCAACTACGCCATCGCCGGAGCAAAGATTGAAGAAATATATGGGATTCCTGACGTCGTGCGTTTTGAAGCCATGGGCTTTCCTCACGAACGAGAGGCGGCCCGCACCTTTCTCAAAAATTGGGAATCTGAGCACCCCGCATGAAGTTGAAGGCCCGTCACCAGACTACGTTTCCTCGAAAGACAGCGTCCTTTTTACAAACGAAATACCACTCGCGCAACTGAGGAAGCCCCTTCACTTCACTGCGACGCACTTTTTCAAACATCGAGGAAGCCCTACCCAATTGCGCGGCACAGTGAGGCGCAGCGCAATGAAGCGAAGCCAAACGATAAAAAGATATAAGAAGAGTTTAAAAGATAGAGATAGGAGAACAAGATGAGCAACGCCACAGACATCCCTCAAACCAATAACTTCATGATTCCCGAGTGGATCACCTTGAACAGCCAAATCGTCGATGAAAATGGCCAAATCAAAGATCTGCAAAAGGATAAAGAAGCCGTTTATTCCTATTTCGTCAACGAAGTCAATAAAAAGACTCAGTTCTTCCACACGCTTCAAGAAAAGATCCGCTATCTCACCCGAAACGGTTACTATGAGACTGAATTTCTAGAACGCTACGCCTTTGAAGATATCAAGCGCGTCTTTCGCCGTGCCTATGATGCCAAATTCCGCTTCCCGACCTACATGGGCGCCTTTAAGTTCTATAACAACTACGCGCTCAAAAGTGATGATGGCAAAGTGTTCCTCGAACGCTACGAAGATCGCCTCGCTATTGTCGCCTTATATCATGCGGACGGCGACGTTGAAAAAGCGATGTCCATCTTAGATCGACTCATCAGTCAAGATTTCACACCGGCGACGCCCACCCTCCTCAACACGGGACGTAAACGTCGCGGCGAATTTGTCTCTTGCTTTTTGCTCGAAGTTGGCGACTCGATGAATGATATTGCGCGCGCTCAAGAATTTGCGATGCAACTCTCTAAAATTGGTGGTGGCGTATCTTTGCATCTTACGAACCTCAGAGCTAAGGGAGAGTCGATCAAAGGCATCGCCAATGTCGCCAAAGGGGTCGTCGGTGTCTTGAAACTTCTCGACAACGCCTTCCGTTATGCGGATCAGATGGGGCAAAGACCCGGCGCCGGCGCAGCTTATCTCAACATCTTTCACGCCGATATTGAAGACTTTTTGAACACCAAAAAGCTCAACGCAGACGATGATATTCGCGTCAAAACACTCTCGATGGGCGTCATCGTGCCCAACAAATTTATCGAACTCGCCAAAAGCGATCGGGACATGTACGTTTTTTATCCGCACACGGTCACGCAAGTCTACGGTCGACCTTTTGGAGATATTGCCATCGAGATGGATCGCTACTATGACGAAATGGTCGAAAATCCTGCGATCAAAAAGCGCAAGATCAATCCCCGCCGCCTACTCAATGAAATCGCTCTCGTTCAGGGTGAATGCGGCTACCCCTACCTCGTCTTTTGCGACAACGTCAATGCCAGCAACCCGCTCCCCGAAAAGGTCAAATTCTCCAACCTCTGCACAGAAATTTTGCAGCCGACCACGCTGAGCCAATTTGCGGACTACGACAAGCACGATCAAGACGTCATCGGAAAAGATGTCTCTTGCAATCTCGCTTCGGGGCACATGGGCAACATGATCCGCCACAACACAATCAAAGAAACCGTCTTCGCGGCGATGGATGTGATGAACTCGGTTTCAGAAAAGACCTATATTGGCTACGTCCCCGGTGTCGCGAAAGCGAATTTACTCAACCGCAGTGTCGGCTTTGGCATCATGGATCACCATGGCTTTATCGCAGAAAATTTCATCGCCTTTGGCTCGGATGAAGACCTCGACCTTTGTGATGTTTTCTTTAATATCGTCAACTATTGGTCCTTGGTGCATTCTTGTCAAAAAGCAAAAGAAAGCGGCAAAGTCTTTGATCAGTTCGAAAAGACGGCTTATGCCGACGGCAGCTACTTCGCAGGCCGTGGAGCAATTTACCCCAAGTCAGATCGCGTCAAAGCGATCTTTGCGGATATCGACATTCCAAGCGACGAAGATTGGGCCAAGCTCAAAGAAGACGTGATGAAATACGGGCTTTACAATTCGCATCGCCTGGCCATCGCCCCGAACGGCTCCATCTCCTATGTCATGAGCGCCACGCCTTCTGTCACGCCCATCAAACAATTAGTCGAAGAACGCACCTACGGCAACTCCAAAACCTACTACCCCATGCCCGGATTAGATGTCGCAGACTTCATGTACGAGACGGCCTATCGCATCGATAAATTCAAAGTGATCGACACCATCGCTACCATCCAAAAACACATTGATCAAGGCATCAGCTTTGAACTTTGTATCACCAGCGATGTGACCACGCGTGAATTGTGTCGCTATTACCTTTACGCCCACCACATGGGAATTAAGACGCTTTATTACACACGTACCCAAAAACTCAAAGTCGAAGAATGTGAAAGCTGCGCCGTATAAATCCGCAATTCACCTAGTTTTTGAGACAAAGTAAATTAAATTTTTAAGTTCATCAATCCAAGGAGGCGCCACCTATGGCTGACATCAAAAAAGGACTCAAACTCGAACAACTCAAGCGCTACCACAAAGCTTATTTAAGTCATAAATCCAACCTTGCCGTCGAAGCGGCTGTGCGCAACATCGGCATTGATGATGCGGCGATGAATCCCGACGTGGTCAAAGAGCACGATTTTCTCTTTGAATTTGAATGCAAGCAAGGCAGCCCCACCTCGCAAAAGCAAAGTGGTCGCTGCTGGTATTTTGCCGCTTTGAATTCTTTGCGCCAAATCGTCATGGACAAGCTCAATGTCGAGTCTTTTGAGTTCAGCGAAACGCACCTTTATTTCTATGACAAACTTGAAAAAGCAAACACCTATCTTGAAGAGATGATCCGCCTCGCCGATCGCGATATTGATGATCGTGAGCTGCGGCTTCTCATTTCAAACACCAGTTATGACGGAGGCTTTTGGCATTACTTCACCGGTCTTTGTCTCAAGTACGGGCTGGTGCCTAAACAAGTGGGTCCTGAGAGCTTTCACTCCGGAAACTCCTACATGTTTACGAAGCAGATGGACCTTCGCCTCAAGCAGTGTGCGATGGCCATCAGAAAAGACCGAGCCAAAGGCAACAGCAAAAAAGAACTTCGTAAGCTCAAGGATCGCTGCCTCGAAGATATCTACAATATCGCAGTGAAATGTCTCGGCCAGCCCGTGGAACGCTTTAGCTACTGCTATCAAGATAAGGATAAAAAGTTCCATCGCCTCGACGAGATGAGCGCCCTCGAATTTTTTGAAAAGTATGTTGGCAAAGACGTCCTCAAAAATCGAATTGTGCTTGTCAATGATCCGCGTCAGGATCGTGAAGTCGGACGCGTCTATCGCTTTAAGACCATCCGCAACATAGCCGATGGAGACGCGTTTGAAGCGCTCAACGTCCCGATGGACGTGCTCACCCAAGTGTGCGTCGACTCGATTAAAGATCAAACGCCGCTCTGGTTTGCCTGTGATGTGGGTAAGGATATCCACCGCAAAAACGGGATCTTAGACACGCGCTTATATCAATACGATCTCGTCTGTCCCGAACTGCGCCATTTTGATCGCGAAGATCGCTTTGTCAGCGAATACTCTGCTGCAACCCACGCCATGAATCTTGTGGGGCTCAGCGTAGATGCCAAAGGCGCACCGTTGCGCTGGAAGGTAGAAAATTCCTGGGGTGAGGAATTTGGCCGCAAAGGTATTTTTTCCATGAGTCAAGAGTGGTTTGAAAACTATACTTATGAAGTCATTGCGGACCCCAAGTATGTGCCCGCTAAATGGCTCAAGGGCCTCGAAAAAGATCCGATCGACTGCGAAGTCTGGGATATCGCTGCGCTGAATCGCAAAAAATAAACTAGCCCCAGCAGACAGCAAGCTTTCTTAACATGAAAGGAGCTTCAAGATGAAAAGTTACCGTTTTGGCGAAACCGGTTCCAAACCGCTCATGCTTTCGATCCTTGCGTTAAGTCTCATTGTCCTTTTTCCTCTGCTCTTTTTCGCAGCTTGCCAACAGCAAGACAAGAGCCCGCAAAACGCTGAAATCAGTGAGAGCTCCCTAGACGCATCTGCCACGCAAAGCCATCAAGCGCCTTCATCTGAAATGCTCAAAAGTGATCGTCCCTTGAGGCTCGGCTTCGTGCCCCTCACCGAACAAGATCAACTCATTGAATCGGTTCGGCCGCTCGCAGAACTCATCGAAAAAGGGCTTTTAGATCAAGGCATTCAGCAAAAAGTCGAAGCCTTTACCGCCGCCAATTATGTCGGCGTCGTTGAAGCTCTGGGTTCAGGTCAGGTCGATATTGCGCTACTCCCCCCGCTCGCTTACGTCCTGGCGCACAAAGAAAACGGGACTCAGATTCTCTTGAGTGCCATCAACAAAGAGGGTAAGAAAAGCTATGTCAGCGAGCTTGTCGTCCGACAAGATGACCCGGCGCAGAAAGTTGAAGATCTCCAAAATCATGTGATTGCCTTTGTCGATCCTTCGTCCACCTCTGGTTATCTTTACCCCGCCGCCTTGCTGAAGCAAAAAGGGATTTCGCTCGACGAAGATCAAGCCAAAATTCTCTTTGCTGGCGGACATGACGCCGCCTTGCTCTCCTTGATCAACAAAGATGCGGATGTCGCCTGCGTCTACAAGGACGCGAGACAAAAACTGCTCAAAGATCATCCAGAGATCATGGAGCAAACACGTATTCTCGCTTACACCAGCGAAATCCCCTACATCGCTTTGACCGCTTCCAAAGATCTCGACCCGCAGCGCCAAGAAGCGATCAAAAAAGTCTTTCTCACTCAGCTCAGCACGGGCGATGGCCAAGCGCTCATCAGCAAACTCTTTAACCTCTACGGTTTTACAGAAATTGATGATCAGGCCTATGACCCGATCCGCGAAGTGGCTAAAGCGATGGATATCCAGCTCAGCGACGTTCAATGAATGAATGAAGTCACGTGAGCTTCGCTGCTCCTCGTTGATCACGCATCACTATTGATCACTATTATTGAAGATTTATGTCCACAGTATTAGAAGTCAACAATCTTGTCGTGCATTATGCGTCAGAAAGACGTCCTGCCTTGCGGGACGTCTCCTTTCGTTGCGAAGCAGGAGAACGCTTGGCCATCATTGGCAGTTCAGGCTCTGGGAAATCCACGCTCATGAAAGCACTCAATCGCCTGGTCCCCGCTCAGTCTGGCGAGATCCTGATCTCCGGGCAAGCACTTTCTCAGCTGTCGACGCGTCAGTTGCGTCAGCAAAGGCGCCGAATGGCTATGATTTTTCAAGATTACAATCTGATCCAGCGCAAAACCGTTTTAGAAAATGTCCTTTTGGGGCGCTTGGGGCATAAATCGCTTTTCTCGCTCAGCCTTGACCTTTGGTCTCCTCAAGAACAGCAACTCGCCTTGCGCGCCATCAAAGAAGTCGGACTTGAAGATAAAATTTTTGAACGCGCCGATCAATTGAGCGGTGGTCAGCGCCAACGCGTCGCCATCGCCAAAGCCCTCTGCCAAGAACCGGAGATTCTTCTCGCTGATGAGCCCTGCTCTGCGCTTGATCCCAAAAGTTCCGAACGGGTGATCTCCCTCTTTAATCAAATTTCTAAGGAACGTCAGCTCTGTCTTCTGATCAATTTGCACGATGTGAGACTCGCCTGTCAATTCCCGCGGATTCTCGCGCTCAAAGACGGCCAAATCCACTATGACGGCTCACCCGACCAGCTGGACCAAACTTTTTTTGATGAGCTGTACACGGATGATGAGGGCTAAATTCATGCGTTTTTTTAAGCGACACTTCTCACCATGCTCACCCTCAAACCGCGCCTCATCTTCGACTGATCCTCAGGGAGCGGATGCTTCGCTGTCCACTTCGGCAGCGGGCGCTCCAGATCTCGCCCTTTACTTTTCGCATCAAAGGGTCCGCCGTTTATGCTTCATATTCGGCACACTCCTCTTGCTCTTGCTTTCTGCAAAACTAACTGGCTTCACACCCGCTCGACTCGCCAAAGCCTTCCCCGCGATGGGGGATCTGCTGCGTCGGATGTACCCACCTCAATTCGATCAAAAAAGCACCTTCAGCGCTTTAGTTGAAACTTTTTATATGGCCTTTTGGGGCACGCTCTTAGGCTTTTTACTTGCGCTGCCCACCGTACATTTGAGCTGCAAGTCCCTCGTCCCAGCCTTTTTATCCCGCTCAATCAATTTTCTTTTTGCTTTTTTTAGAACACTGCCCAGCCTTGTGCACGCAGCGCTTTTAGTCGCTCTCTTTCGCGTCGGAACCTTTGCGGGCCTCATGGCACTCGCCATCATCGCTTGGATTATGACGCAAAAGCTCCTGCGAGAACGCATCGAGGCCTTGCCTCTTGAACACATTGACAGCTTTTGCGCTCTGGGAATCTCTAAGACCCGCTGCTACTACACGGTTTTATTGAGTCAGGTACAAAATGATCTGCTCTCGATTTTCTTGCTCTGCCTCGAGTCCAATCTGCGCTCTGCCTCTGTCTTGGGCTTAGTGGGCGCCGGCGGCATCGGCCAGCTCCTGTGGCGCGATCTCAATCACCTGCGTTACGCGCGTGTTTTAGGCATCATTATTTTGATTTTTTCAAGCATCTTGATCTTAGATGCGCTGAGCGCCCTCATTCGCAAAACCAACTTTCAAGGCTTCAAAGCTAAATCACCACGTCAGCTTTTCTTAAAGCGAAAAATATATCGTTTAGCTGCTTTAATCCTTTTCATCACGCTTTGTTTTGCCTTGTATCTCAATCTCAATCTCAATGCAGAACGCCTCGCCCAGGGACAAAAGCAAGCGCTCTCTCTTTTGCTTCGCCTTTTCCATCCCGATTGGAGCTATCTACCTTCTGTGGGCCAGGGTCTTTGGGAAACCTTTTGGATCGCTTTGACGTCAACGCTCATCGCTTCCATTTTCGCCCTCATTTTAAGCCCTCTAGCCGCTTCAAATCTCAGCCGCTTCAAAGCCTTCTCGATCACCGCCAAAGCCCTGATTAATCTTTTTCGTTCCTTCCCCCCGATGATCACCGCTATTTTATGTTTCCGCGGCCTAGGTCCAGGCGCTGCATCTGGCGTCTTTGCGCTTTCGATTTATACGCTCGGCGTGCTGTGCAAAATGGATTATGAAGCCCTAGAAAATGCGCCTGAAAACAACCTTTACGCCAGCCAAGCGCTCGGCATCGGAAAACTCAAAAGCTACATCTTCGTCTTGCGCCCAGAAACCTTTGACCGCTACATCGGACTTTGTCTTTATCGCTTCGAATCGAACCTGAGGAATTCAACCCTCTTGGGCATCATCGGCGCGGGGGGCATTGGTCAGAGAATTACGCAGACGCTTCAGCTGAGGCAATTTGAGCGCGCGGGGCTCTTGATTTTGTGCTTGGCTGCTTTCGTTTTGGTCATCGACCGCTTGTCCGCATGGCTTCAAAAGCAATTGCGCTAAAGCAACAGACCGGTCAAAATGAAGCAAAAACGAAGCCGAAGTAAAGCAAGAATAAAGCAGAAAATGAAGCCAATGATATATGGGCAGATGCAAGTACATTTGCTCGACGAATGAGGACTCAGAAAGACTAAAATAAAACGATTGATACCTGAGGAGGAACATATGGGACAGGAAAATTTCTTCAATCAATTGCCCGAAGAGCTACGGCATTCCAAAGAGATGCGCGACACGACGATGAGTCATCCTTTTTTGTATACCGGGGCGAATTGGAATGAAGAAGAAGACAGCTTTACACAAATCTTTTACGAACAGAATCTAAGTCAGTTTTGGCGCCCCGAAGACATCTCTCTTCAAAGCGACTTAAATGTCTGGAACATCCTACCTCCTGAAATTCAAAATGCCTACGCACAAAACCTCTTGGTGCTCACCTTTTTGGATACCTATCAAGGGGATATCGGGATGCCTGTCGTCGCCCGCTCGATGAATGATGAAAATGAACACCAGCGTAAAAGCGTCCTCAATTTCATGTCCGCCATGGAAAACGCGGTGCACGCCAAGAGCTATTCCAACATTTTCATGACCTATCTGAAAAATCAAGAGATCACTGCGCTTTATGACTGGGGAAACCTCAATCGCCCCTTGCAAAAGATCCTTGATAAGATTGTCGGCTACTATCGCGCCCTCGACCGCTTTAATTACCAACGCGCTTACGGCGAAAGCGGCAGTTACGATTTCCAGGCCTTTAAGCGCGCCCAGTACCAAGCGATGACCGCTTCTGTCTTCCTAGAAACCTGCCTCTTTTACAGTGGATTCTATTACCCTCTCTACTTTTACGGACAAGGTAAGCTCATGCAAGCCGGCGAAATCATCAACTTGATTTTGCGCGATGAATCTGTTCACGGCCTTTACATCGGTAAACTCGCTCAAGAAATCAGTCAGAACTATTTTGACGAGGCGACCAAAGATGAGATGCATGACTGGACCCACCAGCTTTTGCAAGAACTCTATGAGCTTGAGTGTGAACTCACAGAGATCATCTACGATCCCGTCGGCCTCACCCATGACGTCAAAATCTTCTTGCGCTATAACGCCAACAAAGCTTTGATGAATCTGGGTTTTGAGCCCTTTTTCCCCTATGAAGAGGTCAATCCCGTGGTCCTCAATGGCCTCAACACAGAGACCAAAACGATGGACAATTTCTCAATGAAGGGCAACGGCTACCAAAAGATGCGCGCTGAAGATCTCAAAGATGAAGACTTCAATTTTGACGAACATCCCAAACCCATGACCCGATTCAATGAGGCTAACGAAGGGACGCCTTTGAACAACTAAGTTTTGGATAAGCTGAAGGAGAACACACATGATCTATCTATTGACGCAAAAGAATTGCCCCAACTGCACGAAGCTCAAACGCTTCATTGAAATGGGACTCGGCGGGCGCTATGACAGCCATATTGAAATCGTCGATCGCGAGGCTCATGCAGATTTGTTTCAATCCTTGGTCGAATCGCATCCCATTCAAGCGACCCCTGCGCTCGTTTCAGGCTCCGACGTTTTAGTCGATCCTGCTTTGACCGAGGTCGAAGAATTTATCAAAGCGCATCTTTGAGCGCCAAAACGGCATCCATTTTCTAGACGTCAAAAGAGGTTCAGGCCGCGGCCTGAACCTCTTTTATTGAATGCTCAGTGATCAATGAATCCTCAATTTTAATGATCTAAATCCGCTTGACTGGACTCATTTGCATTTGAATCGTTCGTTGAAGTTGACGTGTTCTCATCATCTGAAGTCGGCGCAGTTTCAAGCGCGGACTCGTTCTCTTCTTGACTCAAGGCATCACGGATAATCTCATCTAAGCCACCCAGCTGATCCGCATCTGAGCTACTTTCTTCTTTATCTTCAGCAACAAACATCAAGCTGCCAGGATTTCTCGACAAAAAGGTCAAGCGTAGTTCCCGATCTGTCTTGAGTTTTTGAAAGACCAGGCGCATCTCTGCACGATCTCCAAGGCGCAAGGCAGCGATCTCCGTTTCGACTCCTTTGAGAAGGAACGATGAGGGATACCTAGATTGTTGTGCGTCAACCAGATCAAAGTTCGCTGAAGTAATTTGTACAGATGAGCCAGAGTAAATTTTGTTCACTTTGAGATCCACATCAACAACGACATAGTCGTAATTTCTCAGGGGCGGAGGATTTTGGGGGTCCGCTTGTTGCACGAAATGATTCGCCTTTTGCCCTGACATGAAGCGCTTAAACGTGACATCGACCGCATAAGGATCAAAAAGCGCCGCTTCGCCATCAAAGGTCAAAGTATCACCAAGTCCTGCGACCTGATTCGGCTTGCGTAAGCTCTGCAAAAAATCAACGAGTGCCTTGGAATTCGAATCTTGGGTCGAAGATTCAGAGTCCTTGGATTCAGATTGAGCTGAAGTCTCCTTGGGATCAGATACTTCCGCTGTTGGCTCAGAGGCCAGGTCTTTCTCATCTGCACCACAAGCCGTAAGAAAAGCGCCCAAGACAAAACTCACCAACATCAATGCAAGCATCGAGCGAAGGCGGCTATGAACACTCAGTTGAAAAGTCTTCCTATCCATACAGAGGCTAATTATAGCGCATCTTAAAGGAATAAGGCATTAGCTCATTTGCGTTGAAGAACTTGTCTCGCTCATCACTTGTTCTAACGCCTGCACCCATTTTTCGTAAGGTAAGGCCCCTGGCGCCAAAAATCTCACAATGCCGTCTGGACCGATTAAGACCGATGTTGGAAAAGCCGAAACACCATAGTTGATCGTGAGGTCTGCTCGATAGTCCATCAGCGTTGGGAAATCGGCGCCCAACTCGACTTGTAGCGAGGCCAGTTCCTCATCTGTCAAACT